>DYBQ01000064.1:0-7866 GCA_019418545.1 Clostridiales bacterium
TTACTGGCGTATCCGGCTCGGGGAAATCCTCGCTGATTAACGAGATTCTATATAAGCATCTTGCCGTAGAACTCAACGGGGCAAAGGGGAGAGCCGGCGCACACAAAGCCATCAAGGGACTGGAACACCTGGACAAGGTCATTCAAATCAATCAGGCGCCTATTGGACGGACGCCTCGTTCCAACCCTGCCACCTATAGCGGCGTTTTCACCGATATCCGGGAGCTTTTTGCCAGCACCCAGGAAGCCAAGCTGCGGGGATTTACTTCGGGGCGCTTCTCCTTTAACGTAAAGGGCGGCCGGTGCGAGGCCTGTCAGGGCGACGGAATTTTAAAAATTGAAATGCACTTTTTGCCGGATGTATACGTTCCCTGCGACGTTTGCAAAGGCAAGCGGTATAACCGGGAGACGCTGGAAATCCACTATAAGGGTAAGACCATCCACGATGTGCTGGAAATGACCGTGGAAGAAGGGGTGGAGTTTTTCTCTGCCGTACCGAAAATTGCCCGGAAGCTGCAAACCTTACAGGATGTTGGACTGGGTTATATTAAAATTGGCCAGCCCGCCACCACCCTTTCCGGCGGCGAAGCCCAGCGGGTAAAGCTGGCAACAGAGTTGAGCAAGCGGGCTACCGGCCGCACCATTTATATTTTGGACGAGCCCACCACCGGCCTGCACATTGCGGATGTACACAAGCTGATTCAGGTGCTGCAAAAGCTGGTAGATACCGGGAATACGGTGCTGGTCATTGAGCACAATCTGGATTTGATTAAAACAGCGGATTATATCATCGACTTGGGTCCCGAAGGAGGCGACCGGGGCGGCCAAATTGTTGCCACCGGCACACCGGAACAGGTAGCCAAAGTGGAAGGCTCCTATACGGGCCAATATTTGAAGCGAATTTTATAGTCTTGATTTTCCATCAAGCCTTCATCCTCTTTGCATACATTTACTGCAAAAAGGATGAAGGCTTTTTCTCTGCTTATCTGCAAAATCTTTTATGAGAAAAGGTTATTCATTTCATAATTTGTGTATATGTGGTATAATAATGACAGTGCAGTTTGGTTTATGTTTTCAATCTTTTCAATCAATATAAATTTTATTGTTGTATATTGATTGTATCACTACAATTGTATGTTGCTTTTATAGATATAGTACAAGTATTGACAAGTTGTGAATTTTTTGCATATTGGTAGCTTTTCCCCGTAGGATGTTTTATAATATACATGTTTATACTTTTCTTGTATATCTGATGATTTTGTGCTTTCAGATATTTTTTCAAGCAAAAACGAAAAGAGGTTGCTTATGTTGCCCAAAGATGACCGCGTTTTTTTTGAATGTACGCTGGAAAATGGCGTCCATTTTCGCAGTATTCAAAATACCAGATTCAAAACACAGCGTATATCCATTCATATGATGGTTCCTCTTGACAAACAAAGGGCGGCTGCAAATGCGCTGCTGCCCTTTTTGCTCACGCGTACAACCCGGGAGTATCCAGACTTTACCAGTCTGGGACAGCGGATGCAGGATTTATACGGCGCTTCCCTGAGCGGAGATGTGAGTAAGCTTGGGGATGTACAGGTGCTGTCTGTTTCTGCCTCCGGCATTGCGGACCGATATGCGCTGGCAGGGGAAAAAATTTCCCAGGAATTAACGGGACTGCTTTGCAGTGCCTTGTTTCACCCATTGCTGGCAAAAGATGGCCTGTTCCCAAAAGACAGCTTTGAGCAGGAAAAACGTCAAACACTGGAAACCATTGACGCAGAACTGAATGATAAAAAAGCCTATGCCAAACGCAAAGGGTTGGAACTGATTTTGGAAGATGAGCCTGCCGCCATTCGCCGCTATGGCAGCCGCAGTCAGGTGGAAGCCCTCACCCGGGAAGATGTGACGCAGGCATGGCAGTTTTTGCTGCAGCACGCCCGATTTGAAATTATGGTGCTGGGAGACTGTTCACCGCAGCCGGTACTCGATACTCTTCGGGAAAGCTTTTTGGCCAGCCGGGCTCCTATAGACTGTGAAACCGTGGTACGTCCCGCCAAGGGAATTGTAAAAGAGCAGACAGAAACCATGGAAGTGACCCAGTGCAAGCTGATTATGGGCTTCCGTACCGGAATTTCGGCACAGCAATGGGAAAAAACCCCCGCCATGAAAATGATGAGCGCTATTTTGGGAGGTACTACCCATTCCAAGCTATTTGCCAATGTGCGGGAAAAAATGAGTTTGTGCTATTATTGCTCTTCCCGATACGATACCAACAAGGGAATCCTGCTGATTGAAAGTGGGGTGGAGGAGTCCAATCTGTCAAAGGCCCGGGAAGAAATCCTCCACCAGCTGGAAGAAATCCGGCAGGGGAATATTTCTTCGGACGAGTTGACGGCTGCTCGGCTGAGTATGCAGAACAGCCTGCATACCATTGAAGATTATCTGGGCGGAATGGAAAGCTGGTATCTGTCTCAAACTTTCCATCCGCGGGTCATCACACCCGAAGAATCAGCCCAGGAGATGCAGGCGGTTACGGTGGATGAGATTCGCTGTGCTGCTGATGCCTGCGTGTTGGATGCTGTGTATGTCATGAAAGGATTGGAGTGAAAATAATGGGGCTTTCTGTTACCCATGTTTACAGCGAAAGAATCGGAGATGGATATGATGTCATTCAGCATCCTTCCGGCTTACAGATTATGGTCTATCCCAAAGAGGGGTTTCAGTCTGCTTATGCGGTGTTTGGGACCAAATATGGCTCCATAGACACCCGTTTTCGCCGCTCAGACGAAGAGTCTGTCAGCGAAGTACCGGCAGGAATCGCCCATTTTTTGGAGCATAAGCTGTTTGAAAATGAAGATTGCGATGCCTTTGCCCGTTATGCCAAAACCGGTGCCTCAGCTAATGCCTATACCTCTTTTGACATGACCTGCTATCTCTTTTCCTGTACGGAAAATGTCTATGACTCACTGGAAATCCTTTTGGATTTTGTCCAAAAGCCTTATTTTACAGAGGAGACCATTCAAAAAGAGCAGGGGATTATCGGGCAGGAAATTAAAATGTATGAGGATGACCCCTATTGGAAGGTCCTGTTTAATTTGCTGCATGCGCTGTACCACACTCATCCGGTAAAAACGGATATTGCCGGTACCGTAGACAGCATTGCACAAATCACGCCGGATATGTTATACCGGTGTTATCATACTTTCTATAATCTCCATAATATGGTCCTTTGTGTGGCCGGAAATATCGAGACAGAACGGGTATTGGAAGTAGCGGACCGTTTGCTGAAGCCATGCGAGGCGGTTGATGTAGAGCGTGCCTTTTTGCCGGAGCCGGCAGAAATTGTCCGGCCTTTTGTCGAAGAAGAAATGGCAGTTTCTTTCCCCATGTTCCAATTGGGATTTAAAGGCTTGCCCGAAAATGGGGGAGAAAAGGAAGAGGCCGCCATGGACATCCTGTTAGAATTGATGGCTTCCGACGCTTCCCCGTTATTCCGCTCTTTGCTGGATGCAGGACTGATTAACGAGTCCTCCTTTTCCTATGACCACTTTGTGGGAAGCGGCTATAACGCCGTTTTGTTTGCCGGTGAATCAAAAGATTCGAAAGCTGTGGCAAAAGCAATTTGTGAGGAAGCTGACCGCCTGCGCCGGGAAGGGATTGATTTGGCTGCCTTTTCCCGCGCCAAAAAAGCGGTGTATGGCCGGAATCTGGCAGCATTAAACAGTGCCGAAAACATTGCCAACGGAATGGTCTCTCTCACGTTCCGCGGACAGGAACTGTTTTGCTATATAGACGCGGTTGCCGACATGACGCTGGAGGATGTCCAGCAGTGTTTGGAAAAATGGATGCTGCCGGAATCAGCAGCTCTTTCTGTTGTGTGCCCAAAGAATTATGAAACCACGGAGGTAAACTAACATGGACGGATATACAGTCACTTTCCCAAATTTGGGATTTGAGTTCAACATTAACCCCACTGCCTTTACGATTTTTGGATTGGAAGTAAAATGGTACGGTATCCTGATTGCCGTAGGGTTTTTGCTGGCTTTCCTGTATGCGCTGGCAAGCTGTAAAAAAATGAACATTGACCAGGATAAGCTGATTGATGTAGTAATTGTTGGCATTATCGCAGGTATTATCGGCGCAAGGCTATATTATGTCCTGTTCTATGCCGGCGACCGGTATATTCAGGACCCCCTGAGTATCTTCAATATTACAGAAGGCGGCTTGGGAATTTATGGCGGTATTATCGGCGGAATCGGCGTTGGTGCGCTAATGGCCAAAATCCGCAAGATGAAGATAACACCTGTTTTGGATGTGGCTGCTCTGGGATTTCTAATTGGCCAATGTATTGGCCGGTGGGGCAATTTTGTCAATCAAGAAGCGTTTGGACGGGCAACGGATTTGCCTTGGGCAATGTATAGTGAAAACACCGTAATGGAAGTGGGCGGAGCTGCTCATCCCTGCTTTTTGTATGAATCTCTGTGGTGCCTGATTGGCTTTATCCTGTTACATATCTTCACCCGCAAATTCCGCCGCTATGACGGACAAACTTTCCTGCTGTATGTTATCTGGTATGGTGTAGGCCGTTTCTTTATCGAAAGACTTCGTACCGACAGCCTGCTGACTCCTTTCCTGGATTTGCGTGTTTCTCAGCTGGTTGCCGCTGTTTCGGTGCTGGCCGCTGTGGTTTTGCTGATTGTTTTCCGCAACCGGACTTCTTTGACGGGATGCGGCAGCAAAAAAGTGATGGAGTTAAATCATATTGATGATGGTGCAGCCGAACAGGTGATTTATGAAGGACCCAGCACTATTTTTGAGGGCCAAGACATTGAAATCAATGATGATGGGGATGCACTGGAAGATAACGGAGAAGAAGACGAAGAGGAAGTAATTGCTATTCAGCAGGAAGAGGTTTCAGATGCGGAATCAGCTGCTGATGAAAGCAATACTGACGGAGATTGGGAAAGTGAGGGAGATTCGAATGGCAGTGAGGATTGATGGAAAAGCAGTTGCCGCTTCTGTGCGAAGCAATGTCGCCCAGGAAGTGACAAAATTAAAAGAGCAAGGGATTACCCCCGGTATGGCAGTGGTAATTGTTGGGGATGACCCGGCTTCCCGTATTTATGTGAATAATAAGAAAAAGGCCTGTGCCGAAGTTGGCATCTATTCAGAAGAATATGCTCTTCCCGCCACAACTACCCAGGAAGAGCTGACAAAGCTGGTGCAGGAATTAAACAGCAGAAAAGAAATCAACGGGATTTTAGTCCAGTCTCCGCTGCCTCGGGGACTGGATGAAAAAGCCATTGTGGAAACCATTGACCCCCGCAAGGATGTGGATGCTTTTCATGCTGTAAATGTTGGCAAAATTATGATAGGGGATTTTGATTTTCTCCCCTGTACTCCTGCGGGCATTATTGAACTGCTGGACTTTTCGGGCATATCCATTGAGGGAAAACGCTGTGTGGTAGTGGGCAGAAGCAACATTGTTGGAAAACCCATGGCCATGCTGCTGCTGCACCGTAACGGTACGGTTACAATTTGCCACAGCCGGACGAAAAATCTTGGAGAAATCTGCCGGGAAGCCGATATTCTGGTAGCAGCTGTAGGAAAAGCAAAATTCATTACTGCCGATATGGTAAAGCCCGGAGCTGCTGTTATAGATGTAGGGATGAACCGGGATGAAAATGGGAAGCTGTGCGGCGATGTTGATTATGCGGAAGTGGAAAAAATTGCCGGTTGGATTACACCTGTTCCCGGCGGAGTAGGCCCCATGACGATTGCCATGCTTATGAAAAATGCCGTCAATGCGGCCAAAATCCAGAACGGGATACCTGTTCGATAAGAATAGAGGTTTTATCAGATGACACTGTTGGACAGAATCCATTCTCCCAAGGACCTGAAAAGCCTTTCCATTCCTGAGCTTCAGTCCCTTTGCGGCGAAATCCGTCAGCTGATTATTGAAACAGTTGGAAGTAACGGTGGCCATCTCGCATCAAATTTAGGCGTCGTAGAGCTTACGGTAGCGCTTCATTATGTCCTTGACCTCCCAAAAGATAAAATCATATGGGATGTTGGGCACCAGGCATATACCCATAAAATTCTTACGGGCAGAAAAGAACAGATTCATACCATTCGGCAAAAAGATGGGCTATCCGGGTATCCACGGCCTCAGGAGAGCGAATATGACGCTTTTGCTGTTGGCCATGCCAGTACTTCTATTTCTGTTGCGTTAGGATTTGCAAAAGCCTATCAGCTGCAAAATCTGGAAAATAAGGTTGTAGCCGTAATTGGAGACGGCGCTTTGACCGGTGGGCTGGCATATGAAGGGCTAAACAATGCCGGGAGGCTTCATCGAGGATTGATTGTTATCCTTAACGACAATGGAATGTCAATCTCTCCCAATGTGGGGAATATCGCTCGATATCTGGCTCATATTCGGGCAGGGCAGCCTTATATTCATGCCAAGGGCCGAATAGAAAAAGCGTTGGGCCAAATCCCCGTGGTAGGAACTCCCATTCAGCAGGGATTGAAAAACGCCAAAAAAAAGGTGAAAGGCCTCATTTATAACAGTACCCTGTTTGAGGATTTGGGATTTTTATATTATGGCCCCTTTGATGGTCACAACCTTGCGGAATTGATTGGAATTTTAAAAACCGTTTCCAACTTTAACCGCCCGGTGCTGCTCCATCTGCACACCTCCAAAGGCAAGGGATATGCATTTGCAGAGAATAATCCCGGCGCTTTCCATGGGGTCCCAGCTTTTGATGTACAAAAAGGGCTGGAAGAAAACATCTCGGGCAACAGCTTTTCTGATGTATTTGGGAGTACTCTGTGTAAGCTGGCACGAAAAGACAAACGAATTTGTGCCATTACAGCTGCCATGCAGCTGGGAACCTGCCTGACCCGCTTTCGGCAGACGTTTCCCACACGCTTTTTTGATGTGGGAATTGCCGAGGAGCACGCCATTACCTTTGCAGGCGGGTTAGCTGCCGGAGGAATGATTCCGGTATGTGCGATTTATTCTACGTTTTTACAACGTGGTTATGACCAAATTATTCATGACGCTGCCATCCAGCAGGTAAAAATGGTATTGGCAATTGACCGGGCAGGAATTGTTGGGGAAGATGGGGAAACTCATCAGGGGCTTTTTGGCGCTGCCTTTTTAAACAACATTCCCGGTGTTACGGTTTATGCACCTGCTTATTATGAGGAACTGCAATATTGGCTGGAATATGCGATTTTCCAAACCCCTGGTGTTTCGGCTGTTCGCTATCCGCGAGGGAAGAGCCTGTACCGTCCTTTGGAATACCGTTTTTCCCGTAAAGCTTTTTCACTTTACGGCAGCGATTCCCCGGATATCTGGTTAATTACGTATGGAAAGCTGTTTTCCTTTACAGCTAAAGCAATGGAAAAACTACAGTCCCAGGGGCTAAAAATCGGCGTTCTCAAACTGAACCGCATTAAACCCTTGGAAGAGGAAGTATTTTCTATAGCAGCCAAAGCCAGAGCACTATATTTCTTTGAAGAAGGAATGCAGTCCGGGGGGATTGGCGAGCACTTTTTAGCCTGTATGGCAGAACGCGGATATACCGGACGCTGCTTTTTGCGTGGAGTTGGAGACCATTTTGTTCGCCATGCCTCCATGGACGAATCCCTTGCGGAGTTGGGACTTGATACAGCAGGAATCATTCAGGCTGTAAAAACTGGAGAAGGAGAACCTGTATGATTGAAAAAAAGAGACTGGACTGCCTTGTTTTTGAGCAAGGGCTGGCACCCAGCCGTGAAAAAGCCCGTGCGCTGATTATGGCAGGGCAGGTATATGTGGATAATCAAAAAGCTGATAAACCGGGTACCATGCTGCCTGTGGGGACTGCTATAGAAG
>DYBQ01000064.1:7876-11137 GCA_019418545.1 Clostridiales bacterium
CTATAGAAGTGCGTGGGAATACACTTGCCTATGTAAGCCGCGGCGGCTTGAAGCTGGAAAAGGCAATGAAAGAATTCCCCATTCATCTAAACGGTTGCATCTGTATGGATATTGGCGCTTCCACTGGCGGTTTTACAGATTGTATGCTGCAAAACGGCGCCAAAAAAGTATATTCCATTGATGTGGGATATGGTCAGCTGGCGTGGAGTCTTCGGACTGACGAGCGTGTTGTTAACTTGGAAAGGACCAATGCTCGGTATCTGACAGCCGAACAGGTACCGGATACCATTGATTTTTTTAGTGTAGATGTTTCTTTTATTTCATTGACCCTGATTTTGCCCGCAGTCCGTCCTCTTTTAAAAGACGGCGGTCAGGCTGTGTGCTTGATTAAGCCACAATTTGAGGCCGGAAAGGAAAAAGTAGGGAAAAAGGGGGTCGTTCGCGACAAAGCCGTCCATGGAGAAGTGATTGAAAAAATTGTTTCCTTTTCTCTTGGCAACGGATACACCGTAAAGGGCCTTACCTTTTCACCTGTAAAAGGACCCGAAGGAAACATTGAATATCTGATTTATTTGGAGAAAGCAGAAACTCCAGAGCTGTTGACTGATACTGATATTTCAAAACTGGTAGATGAGTCCCATTCTGTGCTGGATAAGGGGGCTGGGCATTGAATATTGTTTTGCTTCCCAATTTGACAAAACAGGATGCCGCACTGCATACAGGCAGAATTGCAGAAAAATTATTGGACTTGCAGACCTCGGTATGGATGCATATGCCCTTAAAACGGGAGTTTCACCAATATCCTATTCGATTTTGGGGAGACTTTGACGAGATGATTTCCCAGTGTGACGCTGTTATTGCAATTGGGGGAGATGGGACAATTATCCATGCGGCAAAACATGCAGCCCAGGCACAAAAGCCCATTTTAGGGATAAATGTAGGACGATTGGGGTTTGTAGCCGGACTGGAAACAGATGAACTGGAGCTCTTGGAGCTGCTGGTTTCGGGAAAATACACGGTAGATAACCGGATGATGATATCTGCCACCGTTGGAAAAGCGGACGGAGATGTTACCTATCAAGCCCTTAACGAAGCCGTTATTTCCCGTGGCTCTTTGTCCCGGATTCTGGATTTTCAGGTTTCGTTAAATGAGGACACCATTTGCCGCTATCGGGCAGACGGCCTGATTTTATCCACTCCAACCGGCTCCACCGCCTATTCTCTTTCTGCCGGCGGGCCAGTAGTGGACCCTTCGATGGAATGTATGATTTTGACGCCAATCTGCCCCCATTCACTGTTAACACGTCCTGTTGTATTTAACGCCAATTCTTTAATTTCTGCAAAAGCTGACAGCGCAGGCGAAATCTACTTAACATTGGATGGTGCAGCCTCCATTCGCATTGAAAGTGGGGAACAGGTATATTTTTCAAAATCCCGGCTGTCCGTGCAATTGATTCAGCTTCATCACAAGGGCTTTTATCAGGTAGTAAATGAAAAATTGACTGAAAGGAGAAACTGATTATGAAAACACGCCGTCATGCAAAAATATTAGAGCTTATCAGCGAGCGTGACATTGATACGCAGGACGAGCTTCTCCGCTGTTTGCGGGAGTCTGGTTTTGATGTAACGCAGGCTACAGTATCCCGCGATATTAAGGAGCTTCGCCTGGTAAAAACCCTTTCCACCGAAGGAAAGTATAAATACTCGATTGGGCAGGATAACACACGAAATGTTTCTTCCAAATTTTTCTCCCTGTTTGCAGATTCTGTTTTGTCGGTGGATTCTGCCTGCAATATGCTTGTCATTAAATGTATGACCGGAATGGCACAGGCGATTTGTGCAGCAATGGACTCCATTCACTGGAAAGGTGCTGTCGGTACGCTGGCAGGCGATGACACCATCTTTGTGGTATGTCGTGATGATTTGAGTGCAAAGGACATGGAAGCCGAATTGAAAAAACTTATGACAAGGTGATAAAATGCTGGCACAGCTATATATAGAGAATATTGCCGTCATTGAGAAAGCTTCCATCGACTTTCAAACCGGCTTTAACATTTTGACCGGCGAAACCGGCGCAGGAAAATCCATTATTATCGACTCCATCAATGCAGTGCTGGGCGGAAGAATCTCTCGGGAAATTGTACGTAATGGGAGCACCACGGCGAGAGTAAGCGCTCTGTTCACCGGAATCGGCCCAGAAACCCTTGAAAAACTGGAAGAGCTGGGCTTTGCTTTGGAAGAAGAGGAAAACCTGCTGCTTCAGCGGGAAATCCGTGCAGAGGGAAAGACCGTATGCCGTATTAACGGCCGTCCGGCCACTGTTTCCATGCTGCGGGAGGTGGGGCTCACGCTGCTGAGTATTCTTGGCCAGCACGAAAGCTATGAGCTTCTTTCCCCGGAGCAGCACGTGGATTATATCGACAGCTTTGGCGGGCTGAATGAGCTGAAAAACCGATATCTTGGCGTATACCGCAAACTGCGGGCTGTCAAGAAAGAATGGGACGCTTTGTTAATGGATGAAAATCAGAAAGCCCGCCGTATGGATTTGCTCCGTTATCAAATTGAAGAGCTGGAAGCCGGAAACATCCGTCCCGGCGAACAGGAAGAACTGGCACAGCAGCGCAGTATGTACCGCAACAGCGAAAAAATTGCGGAGGCTCTGATTTGTGCCAAAAATTCGCTGGACGGTGACGAGGATTCCGGCGGTGCGGTTTCTGCGGTGGGAAGCGCTGCGGATGTCCTGGAAGAGGCAGCTGCCTTTTTGCCAGCTCTTACATCCACTGCACAAAAGCTTCGGGACTTGGAATATCACTTGCAGGATTGTCTGGCAGAGGTGCGGGATGCCTCGGAAACACTGGAATATAACCCTGCCCGGCTGGAACAGGTGGAAGACCGTCTTGACCAGCTATACCGTCTCAGCTTGAAATATGGACCTACCGAAGAGGAAATGCTGGCCTTTTTGGAAAACTGCCAGACAGAGCTGCACACCATTGAGCTTTCCGATGAAAAGGCGCAGGAGCTGGCTGGGCAATATGAGGAGTGCAAACAGGTAGCCATCCGGCTGGCCAAAGAGCTTTCCGCTGGCCGGCGAAAAGCGGCAGGGGAGATGGTAGCTCGGGTGCGGGAAGAACTCACATTTCTCGATATGCCCAACGTGGATTTTCAGGTAGAACAGCTGCGCTGCCCGCTGAATCAGTGGGGATGCGATAAAATCCAGTTTTTGCTCTCCACCAACCCCGGAGAACCGGCACGGCCCATGGC
>DYBQ01000064.1:11147-13786 GCA_019418545.1 Clostridiales bacterium
AATTATGCTGGCCATCAAAACCGTACTTTCCGGCACCGACCGGATTGATACCCTGATTTTTGACGAAATCGATACGGGTATCAGCGGCAGCGCCGCCAGAAAGGTGGGCCTGAAATTGCAGGAGGTTTCCCGCAACCGGCAGGTGTTGTGCGTGACGCACCTGGCGCAGATTGCCGCTTTGGCGGACGTACACTTTCTGATTTCCAAAGAGGTACACGACAACAAGACCTTTACGCAGGTTCAGCCTCTCGATTTTGAGGGACGAAAGAGGGAAGTGGCCCGCATTATGGGCGGTACCGAAATTACGCCGCTGCTGCTGCAAAATGCAGAGGAAATGATTCGTGCCCGATAATGGATTTTCATCTTGACTTTTTGAAAAGACTTCGCTATAATCACAATAAAGGCTGTGAAGGAAAAAAGTACTGCTGTGGAATTATCAAATTCCAGCCGGCAAAGAGAACCTGCGGCAGGTGGAAGCAGGGGCGGCAGCAGACAGGAAAATACATTCCAGAGCCGCAGGTTGAAAGCGCATTTGTGCAAGTAGGCTGTGCCGGGCTGTTCCCGTTATCAAACAGGGAGTATCGAGTTTCTGTACTCCGTAAGGCCGTTGCTGTGAAGCATCGGTGAACTGAGGTGGTACCGCGGTTTTTCCGCCCTCTGCAAATTGGCAGGGGGCGTTTTTTGTGCCCATAACAAGGCCCCCGGTGATTTTTTGAAAGGTGGTAGAATGAAATGGGCGTTTTTGAAGTATTACAGGAAAGAGGGCTGATTGCCCAGATGACCAACGAGGAGAAAATTCGCGACCTCCTCAACAACCACAAAATCAAGTTTTATATCGGCTTTGACCCGACCGCAGACAGCTTGCATGTCGGCCACTTTTTGCAGGTGATGGTGATGGCCCATATGCAGCGCGCCGGCCATGTGCCGATTGCACTGTTCGGCGGCGGCACCGGTATGATTGGTGACCCCTCCGGCAAAACCGATATGCGCCGCATGATGACCAAAGAGGAAATCAACCACAACATTGAGTGCTTCCAGAAGCAGATGTCCAGACTGGTGGATTTCTCTGACGGTAAAGCCATTATGGCCAACAACGGCGACTGGCTGCTGAACCTGAACTACATCGATTTTCTGCGGGAAGTAGGCGTGCATTTCTCCGTAAACCGTATGCTGGCAGCAGAGTGCTACAAGCAGCGTCTGGAGCGCGGTTTGTCCTTCTTTGAGATGAACTACATGATTATGCAGAGCTACGACTTCCTCGAGCTGAATCGCCGTTATGACTGTGTGATGGAGCTGGGCGGAGACGACCAGTGGAGCAACATCATCGGCGGCGTGGAGCTGCTTCGCCGCAGCGAGGGCAAAGAGGTTTATGGCATGACCTTTACGCTGCTGACCACCAGCGAAGGCAAGAAGATGGGCAAAACCGAAAAGGGCGCTGTGTGGCTGGATGCCGAAAAGACTTCTCCCTTTGATTTCTACCAGTACTGGCGCAATGTGGCCGATGATGATGTGATTCGCTGCATGAAGCTGCTGACCTTTGTGCCTATGGATGAAATCCGCGAAATGGAGAAACTCTCCGGCAGCGAGCTGAACCAGGTGAAGGAGCGCTTGGCTTACGAAGTAACCAAGCTGGTGCATGGGGAAGAGGAAGCCAAAAAGGCGCAGGAGGGAGCCCGTGCACTGTTCAGCACTGGCGCCAACACCGATAATATGCCCACCACAGAGCTGACTGCCGATGACTTTACCGACGGGAAACTCTTGGTACTCGACCTGCTGATGAAGACCAAGCTGACCCCCTCCAAGGGCGAAGGCCGCCGCCTGGTAACCCAGGGCGGTGTGAGCATCGACGACCAGAAGGTGACGGATATTGCCGCTGCTGTGACCCCGGCCGATTTTGAAAAGGGCTATGTAGTCATCAAGAAGGGCAAGAAAGTCCATCACAAAGCCGTATTGAAGTAAAAAATAAAAAATCTGTTATTAACAGAAAAACCTCTTTCACCAGTCATTAAAACAGGTGAAAGAGGTTTTCTTTTATGATTCTTCCGGCGTGTTATTCTCAGAAGACGACTTTGAAGAATCATCAACAGATTCATCTTCATTCATACTGTCAGGCTTTTGCGAACGGCTTTTAACTTTAGAAAGCGGGTTTGCCTTTGCCGCATTTTCCATTTGTTTGCTGGAAAGATGGGTGTAGATTTCTGTAGTGCCCAAATTCTCATGCCCCAAAATGTCTTTCAATACTCGAATGTCCACATCGCCATGCTGATACATCAAAGTAGCCGCTGTGTGGCGCAGCTTGTGGACCGAATAACCGGGACCACTTAAATCGATAGCACCCAGGTATTTCTTGACAATATATTGGACAGTTTTGGGACTAATCCGCTTGTGCTGGCGGCTGATAAACAGGGCTTCCTTGTCCTTTAGTCCATCTTTTGGGCGAACCGCCAGATACCGGTCAATAGCATCCAGGCAGGCCTCGTTTAAATAGATAATCCGCTCTTTGTCGCCTTTACCAACAATTCGGATACAAGAGGATTGGTGGCGGACATCCGTTACGTTAATACCAACTAACTCTGAAAGCCGCATCCCGCAATTGAGAAACAGCGTCAAAATACAATAATCGCGCTCCTTATCAGGGC
>DYBQ01000065.1 GCA_019418545.1 Clostridiales bacterium
CGTGGAATCATCAATATCTTCCTCCGGGCGGTATATTTGTATGATGACCGGTTCACCTTGGTTTTGAACGGCAGCGACACTCCAATCACAATTGATGACATCCTGCTGGACGAGATCGAGGAGGGGCTTGAGGGTGACCTGACCAACTGCGAAAGGTGTTCATCGTTGGTTGCGGACGCTCCACCAGGCTGAGCCTGGACGCAATTCGCGTTCCGGGCTCAGCTTTTTATTTTGCCTTTTCGCTCGCGTTTGTAACGGGTATCTATTTTGTCAATGCTTCCCAGACTGAGCCTGGACGCAATTCGCGTCCTAGACTCAGTTTTTTATTTTGCTTTTTGTTCGCGTTTATAGTGGCCATCTATTTTGTCAATACTTTTCAATGAGAGCACAGAAGATTCCAGTATTTATGCGGAGTTTTCGGTGCTCACTTTTTCCTGCGGTGTTGGTCTTTGTTTGGCCTTTATTTTTCCAATTGCATCTGCCGCTACGGTTTTTAGTTGGTCAATTTCATGGCT
This sequence comes from Clostridiales bacterium, assembly GCA_019418545.1. Classification (GTDB taxonomy): domain Bacteria; phylum Bacillota; class Clostridia; order Oscillospirales; family Acutalibacteraceae; genus Heritagella_A. Next base: position 516 of record DYBQ01000065.1, read on the forward strand.
ATATGTGTTGAGAGTTGTGGAAGGCATAACTTGCAAATGTCGAATAAATCAGTATAATAAAACTATACGGAATGGCGAACAGAAAGAACATGAGAATTGTTAAAAAAGTCTTCACACTTTCGAATAGAAAAACATGGTAAAAAGCATTCGTATATGCGAATAAAAACAACGAAAAAATTTTTTAGAAAAGGGCGGAAAGTGTACGGGATTGCGAATGGTTTTGCCATTTGCCCAAATAGAGGCGCATGGAGGTTCAGTATGGAGTACATTACCGTGCAGGAAGCTGCAAAAAAATGGAAGATTTCAGAACGGCTGGTACAGAAATATTGTGCCGAAGGCCGGATTGATGGAATCCGAAAATTCGGGAAATCGTGGGGGATTCCGTCCAGCGCGGTGAAACCGCAAGACCCGCGAAAGAAAAAGAAACATCCGGTCCTCCGGCGTTCCCATCCACAGCCGGAAGTTTTCTCGGAGTTTATGCCGCTGATGAACACGCCTTTTAAGCCGGGAGGCTGTTTGGACTATATTAACGAAATGGAGGACGGTTCCAGAAAAGAAATTGCGCTTGCAGAGTATCATTATTTTAGCGGCCAGCCTGAAAAAGCCATACAGGAAGTGGAGCTATATCTGACATGCCCTGAAGCGGGATACCGCCTTTCCTCCTGCTGGATTTATGCCTATGCGAATTTATCCGTCGGTCAAATCCAGCACGCCCAATATGCGCTGACAGAAATAAAAAATACGTTGGAAGCCAATGCCCAAAAGGCCCCATATATACGTGTCATAGAAGATTTTGTTGTATTCGCAGCCTCTGTGCTTTTGCACCTTCCACTGCCGGAGGGAATGCCCCCGGCACAGGAGTTTCTGCCGGCGCTGCCACCCGGTGTGCGGGCGTTTGCCCTGTATGTTCAAGCTCTCTTCCTTTATTTGAAAGAGGACTATGGAAAAAGTGTGGGTATCGTGGAAGGAGCTCTTAACATGGGAGCATCTCGGTACCCTATCCCTGCCATTTATCTGCATCTGGTTGCAGTTATGGATTATATGAGCTTAAAACAGACACAGCAGGCACAGAAGCACCTGCTGGCAGCATGGGAAATTGCCCGTCCCGACGATTTGATTGAAGGTTTTGGAGAACATCATGGACTGCTCGGCGGAATGCTGGAAGCAGTCATCAAACCGGGGTGGCCAGAAGATTTCAAGAGAATCATCGCCATTACCTATCGCTTTTCCGCCGGATGGCGGAAAATACACAACCCGGAAACCGGACACGATGTTGCAGACGATTTGACAACGACCGAATTTGCGACGGCTATGCTGGCAGCTCGCGGATGGACAAATCAGGAAATCGCGCAGCACATGAACATCTCTTCTCACACTGTCAAACACTATATCTCCACCGCCCTGCAAAAGCTGGGAATCCGCCAGCGTCAGGAACTAAAAAAATATATGCTGAAATAGCAGATGCCCTACCGGAAAAGCATCTTTGACCCTGCCCGTTTTACCCTCTGAAACGGGTGATGTCAAAGATGTTTTTTTCTGTTATTATGTAAATAAATAAGAGAATTACCAACCAAAGGCCGTGAGAAAGGAGAGTAAAAATGGAAAAAACACGGCAATGTCTGTGGATATGAGCAAAAGCGGCAGATACTGCCGGAACGCTGTAATCTTAGTACAGATGAAAGAAATTATATGAAGGAGAAAAAAGGATGAAGAAGAGGATTATAAGCCTGATACTGGTTTTCAGTGTCCTTTTGCCCACGCTTCCGATGGGTGTTATGACGGCTTTTGCCCAGGATAACACCCTGTATGGCGACGCTGATGGTAACGGCAAGGTGGAGTTGCTGGACGTCAATCTGATGGAACGGTACATAGAAGGGGATGAAGAGGCAAAAACCAGCATCCACTTTGCCGAAGCAGACGTTAACGCGGACGGTACCGTTGATGATACCGACGTACAGATGGTAAAGGACTATCTGGTGGGAAATCTTGATAGCCTGACGCCGACATTGCATACAATAACTTTTAACACGGATGGGGGCGGCGAGATAGAGCCTGTCCAGGCCGGTGACGGATATCCTTATAAGGGTGAAATTCCAACTCCCGCAAAGGACAATTATGTCTTTGTGAATTGGGAGATGGAAAACGGGGACGTGTACTATCCACTGACCGAGGTTATCTCATCGGACATAACCCTCAAGGCTGTTTATGAGCCGGTGGAATCCAAAGAGCAGCTTAATATTACATCATTCAGTTTGGACAATCAGCCAGTGGATGTTTCTTTTGACATCACCGGCGAGTTCAGCGATGTGGAAGACGTCAAAGCAAACATCACGGTTCTTCCCAAAGACGGTTCTGACCCGGTAGCAGTGGACGTGAGAGATAACGGGGACGGCAGCTTTACTGTCTATGCACCTGACGGCTTCAAGGCAGGTGCCTCCTATGAGCTGACGCTGGGAGAGGGCCTGAACTTTGCGGAAAAAGATGAAATGTTCCGCACCGTGTACTTTATTATCAAAAAAGAAGAGGCCGATAACCTTCTGTACAACGAGGATATGATTTTTATCAAAGATACAGAAGAAATGAAATATACCATCGATGGCCAAACGGTGGACGTGCTGGAATCCGCCCTGCTGAGCAATGATGAAAGCCAGGAGGCGATTACCGGCAGCTTTACTATGACAACGCAGGATTTGGAAAAGGACGATATCGTCTGTATTTATGAAACCACAGACCCGAGAAATCGAGACTATACGGAAAGCAACTACGAAGGCGATGCGATGGCCTTTATCCGCATTACAGGGGTGGACGGAGACACCTTTAGCTTTGAGAGTTTGGACGAGGAAGATTCCGACGAGGTTTTGGCTATGCCAGGTTCCTTCCCATTCAAGGTTGACAGCCTGCCCTCACAGGATGGCACCGTAGACATCAACAGCTATGACGCTTATGCCCTGTCTATGATGGGCCAAACCGAAAAGCCCGAATTTAAGGTGAACGACTTTCTAACTTTCTATACCGTTGATTCCACCCGGTTGACCGATGAGACCCCGGTGGTATATGGCCAAATCACCAAGGTGGAAGGCAATACGATTTCCTACAAAATTGTTGATAAGCAGTACATTGAAGACTTTATGGGGCTGTTTGTTTCCCAGGCAGTGGACAACGAAAGCATCTTAGAGAATATCGACCAGGAAGCTTTTTTGAAGCAGGTGGAACAACAGGCGCAAAACAGCGGCTTTGCCGAAGAAGCGGCAAATCAGATGGCCCTGAACGCTCTGCAAACGGATGAAGTGCAGCAGAAGCTTTTGGACGCCGGCTTTACGGAGGAGGAGGTCCAGCAGATGAGTGTTTCTCCTGCGGCTGCTGCTGGAGGCGGACGCGTACAGTTTGCAATGGAAGAGCCGCCTGTTGTAAAAGCCGATTTCCTCATAGGGGAGCATTTTAAAAACGGCGTTGGACTGAAACTGGACGTTAGTGTCGTTTTATCCATCAGCAAAAAAATGGCCACGGGCAAAACGATTTCTTTAAAAATCCAGCTGACTGCCGGCTTTGAGCAGGAGGTCGCGCTGGGCTTTGATATCGATATCGATGACAAGTGGAAATGGTATTTTATTATCCCGATTCTGGAAGATATCGATGTAACGGCATCCATTGACATCCAAAATTACACCTATATGTCTGTGGGCGCCAAGGTGTATACGGTCAGCGAGGAAAACATCAAAAAGTGGAATGCGCTTTCTGATGAAACCGCAAGCCCGGAGAGACAAGAATTGCTTCGGAATATCAACAAGCTGGCCGCAAAAGTGAAAAAAATGGAATCCAGGGGCGAGGATGTCAAAGCCATCCTGGAGCAGATTGAGGGCTATAAGCAGCAGCTGCCCACCGTTAAGGTGGATGGGGTGGAATACTCCATTGAACAGCTGGAAGAAGCCCTTGGGGCCGAGGACGTCAGCTCTGCATTCAACGAGGTGTTCAGCGCTCAGAACGAGGCAGAGGCCAAAACCGGCATGGAACAGCTGATGGACCGCTACAAGCAGATGCTGGAGCAGGAGTGCGACTGGGTGGAGCTGTATAACCAGCCGTTGATTACCCAAACCTACTGGATTGCCATTGCTGCCATTAAGGTGAATCTGAACTTCGTTGTCAAAGCCAACGTCAATATCCAGCTGGGCGCAGACATGGAATATCAGGTAGGCAAGCGATACAGCTTCTGGCTCCATCTTTTGGACAAGACTTCCGGTTCCAGCGAAATGGACTTGATTGACGAGCGGTTTGCCTTCCAGTTCTATGTAATGGGTACGCTGGGAGTCAAGGCCGGAGTCAAGGCAGAAATCGCCTTTGGCCTGCTGAGTACCGATTTGGCCAGTGTCGGCGCCAGTGTGGAATTCGGTGCCTATGTAAAGCTTTATGGATACTTTATCTACTATTTTGAAAAACTGCGGCCGGCCAATGAAGAGCATTGGAATGAGACCGAGGAAATGATGGGCGCACTTTATATTGACTTCGGATTGTATGTAACCGTAAAGTTCAAAGCGCAGGTATTCCTCAATGCCATCAAGTATGAGCCGACCCTCTATGACGATGAATTCCCGCTGCTGACGGCGGGCGTAGAGGAGAATGTCTACGGGTTTACGTTGGAGCCGGATGAAGACGATGTCCTATATATCAAGGACACTGACAACGACAGCACCAACGGGATTACGATGCCCATACCCGACAGCCATTTAACCATGAAGCGGATAAACCTGACGACCGGAGAAAAATCGGAAGCCCCATATGCCGCTGATAAATTTATCGTCACCTTTGATGATTCCCGGTTTAAGATGAACAATAAGGGTATCATCAGTGTAGATGTTCCGGCAGGCACCAGATATCTGTCCAGCAATATGCGTATTGTTTGGAAGAGTGACAAGCTGACCTTCAGCAAATATGATATCGATATTACTGTTCCGGTGGTCTGGACCAACATGAGCGAGACTGAGCTGAATGAAAAATTCACAGCCAGTGTAGCAGTGGGAAATGAAACAGACGGCTACACCACAGTTTGGAGCGCACGCTATGGCAGGCTGGATGTGTTTGATTTGCCCACCGAAGAAGAAATTTTGCAGCTCATCGATTATGATAGCTATACTACAGAAGACGGAACGAATTTGAAGTATGCGCAAATCGATGGATATCAGGAATCTTCAACCGGCCTGAGTCTGACTACCGACAAAACCTACTTCTTCAACGTGACGCCGAAAACGTATACACTAACCGTAACGGATGTTGAGAAAGCGGACGGTTCAACCGAAAATCGCACCTATACGGCAAAATATGGCGAGACCTTTGATTTATCCGATTTGGAGTCCACTGGTACCGCCAACAACGAGGCTCACACATACACACGCTTCCTCAATCTGACCAATCCAAACGAACCGAATGAGGAAAAAGCGGCTGTTGACAGAAATGGCCTCACCATGGATATGGGCTTTATTAAAAAATATGGAAGCGCGCCGGCCTTCAAGGCGAACTATCTGGACACCACGCTGGCTGCTACCTATCAGTTTGTTGGACTTGGCAACGATGTGCAGCCGGTAAAAGTGAATTTCCAGTCCGGCACAGCACCATATTATGAGGGGCTGGCCGATTATGTCAAGGAGCACGGCGGAGCAAACGCGATGATAGTTTCCGTTTCTCCCGCAATTATGCCATCCGAAAGCTCTGTAACCTACACGGTCGTGTGCCGGATTGATGAAGAGGCAAAGCCTTCCTACACGCTGAGCTTTGACACGCAGGGCGGAAGCACGATTGCAGCACAAACCTATCCCGAGGGCTCTATGATATTCCAGCCAACGAATCCCACCCGCACAGGCTATACCTTTGTCGGCTGGTATCAGGATAAAGCCTGCAATACTCCGTTTGATTTCTCAATCAATATGCCGGGCAAGGACATAACAGCTTACGCCAAATGGACGGCTAATACCTATACGCTAAGCTTCTCGACAACCACCGGAAGCGCGCCTGCCTCCAGAACGATTGCGTATGGCGAAAAATATGGTGAGCTTCCTGTACTGTCTGATAGTGTTATGAGCTTCAAAGGCTGGTATACAGAAGCATCTGGCGGCACCCAGGTGACGGCTGACACTGTATTCACCGGCACTGCCAATCAGACGCTCTATGCCCACTGGGAGCAAAAAGCCGCGATTCAGGACGATTGGATTACTATCACGTCAAGAACGGAAAATTATGACGAAAATGAACCGGGCTTCCCTGTTTCCATTTCCGTCAACGCACCGAACGGCGATTTGACAGCAGAGGATTTCACGGTAAGCTATCTGTGGGAAAAGTCTGGCTCTGAATGGACAACGGAGGCACCGGTGAATGCAGGCAGCTATCTGGTAAAGCTGAGCCGGGAGGCAGACGATACTTATCTTCCCTTTGAACTAATTACGGAGCAGCCAGCAGTAGTGATTAACAGACTTAATTTGACTTTGCGTGCTCCCGAGGCCTCTATTTCCAACTGGATTGCTAAGGTCGACATCAGCAAAACTGGCTACAAAGGGGACGGTAAAATTACATACATCCTGAAGCGTACCTATACCACATCGGATGGATATCCCACTTCCTCAGAAGTTGCCAGGAATACAACCGGCACCTTTGATATCAGCAGCTATGGCCATGGCGCCAGTACATACGCTTTTGGAATCGTAGTGGATATGGGCACCAACTATAATGGTGCCAGCAGTAAATTCAAGTCTTATGATGTGGGTGAAGACGGAAATGGCGGTAGTATTTGGGGAAGGTCATCCCTGTCTCTTGCAGGGAATACAGAATCGGCCGATATGACGGAAAACACCGTTCAACCGATGATAATGGCTGTTATGCCGGCTGCCCTTTTCGCCAAAGCGGCACCCACCGCAACAACACTGACAGAAGAATCCGAAGACAACGCAACCATGACCCTGTCGCCGGAAGAAGTAATCCTGAACCGCGGCAAGGAGTTTGAGGTAACACTGGGTCTTGACCAGGCGGCAGATGTCTGGGGTATTCTGGCAGCAGTCGATTATGATGTCAATACATTGGAACTTTTGGGCTACACCTGCGGCGATATCTTTACCGAAACCCAGTTTACTGCCCAGAACGACCTGACGGCCGCGCCCTATAAGCTGCTGGCCACGCTGGATGAAATCGGCACGACCTCTGCTGGCAGCAATTTTGTCACCTTGAAGTTTAAGGTAAAAGAGGACGCGGAGGAAAAAGAAACCACTGTCTCTTTGAATGCTTTGGAGGTTGTGGGCGAAAAGGAGGCAGTCGCAGTCAATATGGGCAATGATGTCCGCATGGCTGTGGACGAAACTGTGCCGGTTATCGAAGGCATTGAAGACGGCGAAACCTATTGCCCGGGTCAGGCCTTTACCGTTTCCGACATCAATCTGGAAGCCGTAACGATTAACGGAGAAGTACAGGCACCTGTGGACGGCAGCTATACGCTTGCCGCCGGTGAGAATGGGCAATGCACCATTGTTGTTACAGATAAGGCGGGCAACTCCACAACCTATACCGTCACAGTCAGCCATATCTGGAGCGATTCGTGGATAAGCGATGAAACCAGCCACTGGCATGAATGCGCCTGCGGCGAAAAGACGGATGTTGCAGAGCATAGGTTTGTCTGGGTCGTCACCAAAGAAGCTGAGGTAGGCGTTGCAGGTGAAAAGCATGAAGAATGTGAAATCTGCGGCTATGAAAAAGCCCCAGTGGAGATCCCCGCAATGGCGGATGGTTCAGAGACCGGCGACACTCGTACCCTTTGGATTTGGATTGCTTTGGTGCTGGCATCCGGCGGTGTGATGGGAATCCTGACACTCAAAAGAAAAAAGCAAGTGAGATAACGAAAGCATCTATCTAAAAAAACAACGCCTGGATATCATCGTATCGTGATGTCCGGGCGTACTTTTTTATATTTCTCAGGCTGGGACTGGATACAATTGGCGCTTTCGTATCTATTTTTCGATTTTCTCCCTGTATTTTAAAGCCGAGATGTATAAAGCAAAATATTTTTAAACCGTCAATAAATAGAATGTTTTTCGATAAATCAGGGGTTTACGATAAAACGCAGTGAAAATAAGACGTTGTATAATTCAAAAGCTAGGGAGCGAAAGCTTACACTTTATTAGAAAATAGGAGCAGGGAAAAGGCCTTGCAGAGCGGGCAGCAGAGCCGGATGTTTCCGGGAGGAAAAGAGATGGCAGGACAAAGAAGAGATTTTGCTGAATGAAAACCAAGAGGGAATTTTTGTGAAAATCAACCGCAGGATTTTTCATAGAGGCTGGTGTATGAAGGTGGACACCAAAGCCCCTTCCTTCATGTTTTTTCATGGCCAACCGGCAGCCGGGGGAGCGTATCACTTCTTTGATAAATTGATTCCGCAGAACAAGGCTTCCTGTGCAAAAAGTTTGCACACCCTACAATCCTTAAAAGCAAGAAGGGAGATGGGAAGAAGAGAAAATCGTGATAACTGAGAACTTCATTGAAAATCTATCATTTCAAATTTTAATGACAAAAGAAGGAAAAACAATGAGCGGAACTAAAGGAATTGACGTGAGTACCTGGAACGGTGTGATTGACTGGAAGGCCGTTAAAAAGGCTGGGATTCAGTTCGCTGTTGTGCGGGCTGGTTTTGGCAACGCCACCAGCCAGAAGGACAACAAATTCGTTGCCAATATGAACGGCGCTCTGAATGCAGGAATTCCTGTTGGCGTCTACTGGTTCAGCTATGCCCGAAGCGTGGAAGAAGCCCGAGTAGAAGCCAAAGCCTGTCTGGAAATTATCAAGCCGTATCAGTCCAGGATTACCTATCCGGTGTTCTTCGATTTCGAGTATGACAGCGAAGAGTATGCGGAGGATGCTGGGGCAATGGTAGATGCGCGGTATGTGACGGACGTAACCAAAGCTTTTTGTGAAGAGATTGCAGATGCTGGTTATATGGCCGGATACTACACCAACCAGGACTATTACAAAAACAAACTATATCCAAAGGAGCTGGAGGCTTATGAGTTGTGGCTGGCGGATTATACCGATGGGCCTGCCTATGAGTGTGCCATCCAGCAGTATGCCAGTACCGGCAAGGTGGACGGTATTGACGGAAATGTGGATATGAACCTGTGCTTTAAATCCTATGGTGAGCCGTCCAATTCTCAGAAAAAGTATGGTACCTGTACCGGTGATGGCGTGCGGATTCGGAAAGAAGCCCACACGGCGGCAAAGGTGCTGGGAAGTGCGGACAAGGGAGATAGGCTTGAGCTGCTGGATGACGACGGCTGGGGCTGGTCCAAGGTAAAGGCTGGCGGCGTTTCCGGCTGGATGTATAACGATTATGTTAGGGGAGAGGGGCGCAGCAAGCCCAAAACCGTGTATTGCAGCGGCACAGCGGTAAACCTGCGGAAAAGCCCATCCCTTTCCGCAAAAGTTCTCCGGCAGCTGAACCCGGGCGATAAAGCGACACTGGTTTCCATCAATCCCGACGGCTGGCTGGATGTGGACGGCGGCTATCTGTATTATGACAAGAGCTATTTGGCCATTCAGTAAGGGGGGGGGGCAGCATGGATTTTTTGAAACCCCTAAAAGCCGTTTGTGTGACTGCTTTTGGCCTTTTATCCTCTTGTCTGGGCGTGCTGGCTGTCCCGGTTTATGTGCTGGTGGGCTGTAATGTGATGGACTATATCACCGGTTTGGCCGCCGCCCATCGGAGAAATCAAAAGGTAAGCAGCTATATAGGAATAATGGGCATTGCCAAAAAGGTGTGCATGTGGCTGCTGATTGCCGTGGGCGCCGTGATAGACTGGCTGCTGCTGTATTGCGGAGCCAGCTTGGGCTTTGAAATCCATTTGCCCATGCTGGCGGCTTCGCTGGTGGCCGTGTGGCTGATTGTGAACGAAATTATCTCGATTTTGGAAAACGTCGGAGACATCGGCGTACCTCTGCCGGGATTCCTGACCAAAATTGTCCAGGGCTTAAAAAGTAAGATTGAAGGCGAAGAAGAATAAGAGCCAAAAAGCATCGCCCCGCTCGGAAAAAATTCCGGACGGGGCGGTTTTTTATCGTGTTGGCTCGCTTTCCCGGCAAGAAAAGCTTCTCTGTGCCGAAATGGTAAATAACGTATCCGCCAGTTGTGTTAAGATTACCCCCAATAGATTTAATTCATCCTCGGTCAGCTTACAGGCGAGGGTATTGGCAATGGCAGTAATGGAAGCTGTCAATTCACATGAGTTCACGAGAGATTCACCCCCATAACATTATATGAACAGGCAGCCGGAAGTGTGTGATGGCTGCTTTTATCATCACAATATTATTTATGAGAAGTTTTTTTCTGAAAAACAACGAATTTCTGGTTCCCATCACAAACTGCCAGAAGGACATCTTGTGGGGAGCGGACATGATGCTGTTTTAACTGCTTATCCAGCCAGGTTAAATCCAGTCCCATGCGCTTCAAATTCTCCTCTAAAATACGGCCATCCATGATTAGCTCAGTGAACAGCAGCTCCTGCTCTGGGGACAGGTTCATATCGTTTGGTGTGGCAGGCCGCTGGCTGCTTACGGGAAGGATGGTAAGTTTTCCGTTGTATTCAAATACGGCTGTTTGGATACTCGTCAAGTCAAAATATCCTTGCTGCCTGCACATCACCATAAATTCACTTAAATCCAGCTTGGCTTTTTTTAGATTTTCATAGTACAGCTTTCCATTATCCATAAGAATCGTAGGCGTACCATTCAGATATTTGCGGGACCTGGGAAGTTTGTTTGAAATAATACTCAGCAGCAGCGTAACTCCCCCATATATCACCATTGCAGTCAATGGCTTCCAAGGTTCTTCTAACTCGGTAGCCATTTCAGCCGCAATGGAGCCAATGGTTATCCCCGTAATATAATCAAAAAAATCAAGCTGAGCGATTTGCTTGTGTCCTATAAACTTGGCCACCACAAATAATACACCAAAAGAGCCTAAGGCAGTCAGGCAAAGTGTGAGAAAGCTCATACAGCACCCCTTTTTTCTATATCTTATCTCAGAATTTATGGCACGATATCCAAACTTTGTGATTTCCTATGTGCCGGTATTGGCTTTTCGGTTGTCTACTTTTTTAAACTCCGTGTGGCCGGGTTGTCAAGCAGACTGCCATCCTCTGTAAACCGTGAACCATGACAAGGACAGTCCCAAGTGCGTTCAAAGGAATTCCATTTTAATGCACATCCCAAGTGAGGGCAGCGCTTGGTTGTGGGAGTTAACAGATTGGTAACGGCTTCAAAAGCATTGATAGCCAGTTGTGGGCGGAGTATGGTTCTTGACGGAGAGAATACTTCTGCATAGGGGTTTTGTTTTCCCTGAACCAAATCGCACAGTATCATTGCCGAAATCATAGAAGAGGTCATTCCCCACTTGTTAAACCCGGTGGCAACATATAAATTTTCTGTGCTTGCAGAATAAGCGCCAATATATGGAATACTGTCAAGCGTCATGCAGTCCTGCGTTGCCCAGTGATATTTTTCGTCTGCATGTGGATAATACTGTTTTACAAAGGCGCGTAATTCATGCCAGCTTCCGCCCTTTTTGCCAGTGCGATGGCCTCCGCCGCCAACGAGCAGCAAGTTTTGATAATTTCGAAAGGACAATCCATTTCCTTCCCCGTCTATATAGATACCCTTTACATCGGGTGCATTTTCAAGTGCCAGCACATAGGAGCGATGCTGATACATTTTGAGAAAATAGCTTCCGTGCTTATTCAAAAACGGGAAGTGGGTCGCCACAATAATCTTTTTTGCGGTGATTTTCCCGTGGTCGGTAATGGCGGTCGTTCCTGTAAGCTCTCTTACTTGCCGTGTGCTCATAAATGTGCAGCCCTTTTGAAATGGCAGAGATAAATTTTAGCGGATGAAACTGCCCTTGATTTGGAAATTTTATGGCACCCGCCACAGAAAAAGGAAGCGGAAGCTGATTCACAAATTCCCCATGGGCACCAAGCTTTTCAAGGGCCATAATTTCTTTTTCTATCTTTTGGCGATGGTGAAGGGAATAAACGTATGAGGGTTTCTCCTCAAAATCACAATCGATATGGCTGCACAAGCTGCGGTAATTTGCAAGAGCTGCTTCGTTGGCGTTCAGATATTGTCTGGCTGTTTCTATATTACATTTATGGATTAGTTTATCGTAAATCAGTCCATGCTGAGAGGTGATTTTAGCAGTTGTATTTTTAGTTATCCCGCTGCATATGGATTTGGCTTCTGCAAGTACATAGGGGATACCGGATTGATGAAGCATATATGCACACAAAATGCCAGCCATCCCTCCGCCAATAATGAGAACCTCTGTTTTGATATCCTGTTTCAGGCTTTCAAAGCCAAAACAATTTGCGGTTTGCTCCCACAC
>DYBQ01000066.1 GCA_019418545.1 Clostridiales bacterium
TCATCCTGGCCACCCATGTGGTTTCTGATGTGGAGTATATTGCCCGGGAGGTGCTGCTCATTGACCGGGGGCATTTGGTCATGCGGGGCACCCCTGCCGAAATCCTCGGGAAAATGGAGGGGAAGGTGTGGCAGCTCCATGTCACTCCCGAACAGCTTCAAAAAGTGCAGGAGCAGTACATCGTCACCAACATTCTTGGGGAAAAGGACGGCCTTTTGGCGGTAAAGGTGGTGGCAGAGAAAAAACCGGACGCTTACGCCTGTACTCCGGCGCTGGCCACACTGGAAGATGTCTATTTGAGCTTGTTTGACGAGGAAAAGGACGGTGACATCTATGCGCCTGTTCCAGTATGAATGGAGAAAGCTGGCAAGCTGCCGTCTGCTGTTTTTTTTGCTGGCTCTGCTTTTTGCCGGAAATGCCTATCTTTTCTACAGTCAAACCCAAAAGCGGGAGTATGCCCCGCTAAATGGCTCTGCTTATGAGGAGCTTGCAGAAAAATATGCAGCTATGAAGCCCGAAGACGCTTTGCAGGAGGCTTTAAAGCTGGAATCCAATTTGAGTATTGTCAGTTTTGTGGAAATGTTCCGCCAAAACGGGGCAATAGGGTTTGAAGGCCAAACGGAGCAGGAAGCTGTCCAGACCATGCTGGACGGCAGCCCTTTTCCTATGGAATATGATGCGTTTATGGAGGAATATGGGCAGTATTTGGACAATCCCGAGAAGGTTTTTGAAATTACGCTGGCCCTTTCCACCCTCAAGGAGCAGCTGAACCATATAGTCCAGTATCCTGATTATATCCTTTCCATGGCGGAAAAGCGGGACGAAATGAAAAAAGCGTCCATCTTCAACAAGCCTGGGACGTTTTCCTATCGGAACATTGAAAAAACCCCGGAGGATTTTAAAGGGCTGGAAAATCTTACTTTGACCATTGGGCCGGAAAATTTTCTTCTGGCCATTTCCACCTATTCCGGCGCTGATTTTTGCATTGTCCTGCTGCTTTTGCTCTTGTGTATTTATTTGTTTTCTCAGGAAAAGGAAAAGGGGCTCTCGCGGTTTATCCGCACCATGCGTCAGGGGCGTTTTTCAACAGCCCTTTCCAAGCTGCTGGTTCTGCTTGTTTGGGCTGCGGCGCTGTGCGTCCTGTTTTATGGCACGGTGCTTATAGTGGCCGCCTCTGTCTATAACTTTGGTGACCTTTCCCGGATGATTCAGTCCCATCCTTCCTTCCGGGGTGCCAGTATCCCCATGAATATTGTCCAGTATCTTGCGGCGGTGTTTTTGGAGAAGGCCATGGTCGTTTTAGCGTGTGCGCTGGTGTTTTCGGTTGTTTTTTCCCTGTTTTCAGGCATCAAGACCATCGCTGTCCTTTTGGCAGCTTTCTTTGCCGCCGAATATGCCGCTTATGTTTTGATTGCGCCGCAATCGTATCTCAACATTCTCAAATATCTCAACTTTTTTGCTTTTACCGATTCCTATTCCCTGTTTGCCCAATATTACAATATCAATCTGTTTGGATTCCCGATTTCCCGCATTGCCAGTGTTGTTTGCTGTTTGGTGCTTGTCATCACACTCATGCCGGCACTCTATTTCCTTTTTAACCGGCGGGAATGGGCCTTCGCGTTTTCCCTTCCCAAATGGCACAGCAAAAAGCTTCGTCCCATCCGTGGGGCAGCCAGCCTGCTGCGGCAGGAGGGGTTTAAAACTTTTATTTCCAACAAAGGCTGGGTTTTCGTGGCAGCCGCTTTGATAGCGGCGGTTTATATGGTGGATACCAGTACACTGTATATGGATTTTGACAACAGTGTTTATTGGTCCTATGCGGAAATGATGGAGGGGCCGGTAGATGAGGAGCACGAGGAGATTTTACAGAGAGAAGCCGACCGTTTTTCGAACATCAGCCAGGAAATCCAGCAGGTACAGGCTGCTTATGAAAGCGGGAGCCTGAGCAGCAGTGATTATTATACCAAAATGCAGGAGCTGAATTCTTTTGATGACAGGACAAAAGCATTCAGCCAGGTACAGGCCCAATTTTACCGGCTTCAGGCTTTGGAAGAGGAAACCGGCCGGGAGCTGTCCTTTGTAAACAAGCTGCAAACCAACTATGTTTTTCAAAATACCATGCGCTCGTTTATAACAGCGGCTTTGTTTTCGTTTTTGCTCATTCTCTCCCTCAGCAGCTTTTACCCCTCAGACTATCAGTCCGGCATGGCATCACTTTTGGGCAGTATGAAGTATGGCCGGGAAAAGCTGATGCTGTATCGGATGGGGTATGCAGTTTTGACAGCAATCGGGCTGCTGACGATTTTGACGGTGCCGCATATCATTACCATTACAGCCCGGTATGGATGGTTCGATTTCTCAGTGCCTGTCCAGAGTATTGAGGAATATGGGTATCTTTCCTGGAATTTGACAGTGGGGCAGTTTCTTCTCCTCAACCTGATTTTCCAGTACATCACCGCTGCCATATTGGCGTTGGTGGTTTTGGCGATTTCCAACTGTGTCAAAAGTCAGAGCCTTACGATATTGGCCTGCTGTATGCTGGTTTTGTTCCCGCTGGTACTAAAGCTGGCAGACGTTTCGGCGCTGGACTGGTGTACGCTGACCAATGGGCTGATGATTTTTAATGGTTTTCAAAGCCACGATTTTCAGGAAAACATGATATATTATATGGGATTGCTGCTGGTGGGTGCAGTCTGCTTTTTCATTACGCAAAAGGCCTTTTCTTCCAAAAAGCAGCGCCTTTCCTAACCAAAAGGAAGGGCGGTGCCAGTGCCGCACGTTTCCCAAAAAAGAGTCTGCAAAGGTAATGGGCTTTTGCAGGCTCTTTTTTTGAATGATTGCAGGGCGGGCCAGTGTGTGGTACAATCGACAGAAGAAAATTGTGTAAAAGGAAGAGGTTCACATGAAAGGTGATTTGACACAGGGGCCTGTTATGCGCTCGATGCTGCGCTTTGCCATCCCCATGTTTTTGGGGAACCTGCTGCAGCAGTGCTATAATTTTGCGGACACGTTGATTGTTGGGCAGGTTTTGGGAGCCAATGCGCTGGCGGCAGTAGGCTCGGCATTTACGCTGATGACATTTTTAACCTCGATTCTGCTGGGGCTGTGCATGGGAAGCGGCGCGGTGTTTTCTATCCGATTTGGACAACGGGACGAGGAAGGGCTGAAAGAAGGAATTTGTACTTCATTTGTGCTGATTGGAAGCCTTACCATTCTTTTAAATGTGCTGGTTTTTGTGCTGCTTGATTGGATTCTGGTTTTTTTACAGGTACCGGCCGAAGTGTGGGACTTGATGCGGGAGTATCTGGCGGTGGTGTTTTGGGGGATTACGGCAACATTTTTTTATAACTATTTTGCCTCTCTTCTTCGGGCTGTGGGAAACTCCATCATTCCGCTGATTTTTTTGGCAGTGTCCGCTGTGGTGAATATCGGCCTTGATTTGTGGTTTGTGCTGGGGCTTGGGCGGGGAGTAGCCGGTGCGGCAGAAGCAACCGTGTTGGCGCAATATCTGTCCGGGCTGGGAATTATGGCCTATACCTTCCTCAAGTTTCCCTCATTGCGGGTGAGCCGCAGGCATTGGAAAATTCGCTGGGCCTGTGTGCGGGAAATCTCCAGTTTTTCTCTTCTTACCTGCGTGCAGCAGTCGGTCATGAATTTGGGAATCCTGCTGGTACAGGGGCTGGTAAACAGCTTTGGGCCTACAGTCATGGCAGCTTTTGCCGCGGCAGTAAAAATTGATGCCTTTGCCTATATGCCGGTACAGGATTTCGGCAATGCGTTTTCCACCTTCATTGCACAAAATTATGGGGCACAAAAAGAAGAACGCATCAAATCGGGACTAAAGGGGGCGGTACTCACTGCGTTTCTCTTTTGTATAGGGGTGTCGGCAATCATCTGGCTGCTGGCACGGCCCCTGATGCTTTTGTTTGTAAGCCCCCAGGAGACAGCGATTATCAGCGAAGGTATGCGGTATTTACATATAGAAGGCTCTTTTTATTGGGGAATCGGCTGCCTGTTTTTATTATATGGCTTTTACCGTGCTATGGGGAAGCCAGGCATGTCGGTTGTCCTCACAGTCATTTCTCTGGGAACCCGTGTGGCGCTGGCCTATCTTTTGTCGGCAATCCCTGCCATTGGCGTTGTGGGAATTTGGTGGTCTGTGCCCATTGGCTGGATTTTGGCAGATGCAGCTGGGATGGGGTATTATTTCTTACGAAAAAAACATTTATTAACAAAAAGCTCATCATCAAATTAAACAAAATTTGTTTACCGATTGAGAATACTTGACACGGATGTCTGAAATGTATACATCCCGTTGGATTTGCTTGCAATGGAAAATTCTGGGTGATACAATAAACCTTGTCCAAACATGCTTCGCTATATGAGGTGATAATAACTGAAAAATATGGCGGCATCAAGGACAAGGTTTGTTTTATTATGACAGAGGAGGTAAAAACATGTTCAAGAAAAGCAAGAGACTTCTTGCTGGTTTGCTGGCTGTTTTAATGGCGGCTTCTGCGGCACAGAGCCTGGCATTTGCAGCGGAAACCGAAGAGACTGCAGGACAAGCTGTCACTGTGATGGCTGAATCTCAGCTGCAAAACGGTACTGCTGTTATTCCCAGTGGTGCAGATGCTAACACCGTGAATGAGATTCTCAGCAAAGCCCTCATTGCCAACTATGACGAAACCGGTACAAAGGAATGGGAATACTACTGTACCGGTAAAAACGGTTTGCTGACCAACGATGCTTGGGGCTCCATTGCCGGATTTACCAGTGAAAAGAAGGTAGTATTTGTGCCAACTACCTTTACCCACCCCGCTTTGGCCGACAATGGAGACGGAGACTATCAGGTGCGCTTGGCCGGAACGGATATGGCAGTTACCCTGACCAAAACAGCGAAGCTGACTTCTTCCATCACATTGAATGAAGGCTGCACCGTAACCCTGCCTTATCATGAGGATTTGACCGTCAATTATGATGCACTGCGTACCGCTATTTTCAATACGGTAGTCGCTTCCTCCACCCCAGAACTGTCTGCCGGTGATGTAACCATTGAATATTATGCAACCGCAGACAGCGGCTCGCTCGGCGACATGGGCAAAGCCTGGATGCCTTTGGAGGGCGGCAAGGATGGTATGCTGACCTATCCCGCAATTTCCAATGGCGAGCAGAAAATTCGCATCAGCTATGCGGGAACCGACACGGTTTATGGTACTTCTGCCGAAGTCGCTGTTACCATTGCAGAGCGCCCCGAGGCTGATATCACCTTTAACGATGGCCCCTATCAGGCTATGATAACGGTAAAGCAGGATTTGTCTGTCAACTATGACGCACTGCGCCAGGCTATCTTTTCTGCAATTGTCAAGTCCTCCAACCCCGAACTGACAGTGAACGACGTGACGATTGAGTATTATGCAACCGCAGACAGCGGCGCTGTAGGCGGCTTGGGCAAAGCTTGGATGCCTTTGGAAGGCGGAAAAGATACGCTGAGCTATCCTGCTATTTCTGCCGGTGAGCAGAAGATTCGTATTATGTGGGGAGGAAGCCAGAACTATGCTCCTACCACAAAGGAATTTACGGTTACCATTACGGAGCGGGAGCAGGTACAGTTCAATTTGAATGAAGGCCCCTATGAAGTGGGAATGGTGTTTGATAATGTGCAGGGCTATGACTACAATGCCACCGCTTCTGCCATTTATAACGCCGTAGTTGCTTCCACCACACCTGCTGACTCTGATGCAGAAGTGACAGTGGAATACAATGCTGACCCCACCGGTATTACCAATACCTTTAAGCCCCTGGATTATACCGGCTTGGGCGGACTGGTCAAGTTTGGCACCGGCGATTGGGAAATCCGCATCTCTGCTGCAGATACCCAGGCATATCGTGGAAATTCCGTCGTGGTAAAGGTCACTACGACTGATAACCGTTTGGCCAGCACAGTTGCCTGCAAGGAAGGCGCTTCCATTACTTATAATATGGATGCCAATATTATGAAACAGGCTCTGTTTGATAGTGTGATTGACTGGGAGAATTCCACACTGCCTGCCAAAGAAACCCTGAGCATTGACAATTTTACTTTTGAGTACTATGGTGAAAACGTTCTGACCGACAACATTAACGGCGGCGTTAAGCAGTGGGCTCCTGTAGAGGGCGGCACGGTTACACTTTTGAACTATCCGCAGATGGGTGCCGCGGACAGCCAGCAGATTCGGATTACTTTTAAGGGAAATGCCGACTATCGTCCTTCCAATGCAGCCGAAGGCACAGTGGCTGTGAACAAGGCAAAGGTTAGTGTAAAGGTGAATTCCACAAACATCTATGCCGATGAGCAGCTGCCTGCTAATTTTGTTACCACTGACCCTGCTGATAAATTTGATGTCTACACCATTTATGCAGGTACTACCAGTAATGTAACAACCAGCTTGTATCTGGATTTGCCGGAGCGCTACACCAACAATGCGGTTCTGAAGATTCTGGACCCTGTGGTGGAAGCCATCAGCGGAAAAACCTTTACCCAGATGCTTAATGACGGCGTAACAGTCGGAGAGCTCCGTAAGCTGTTCAGCACCCAGGAGCTGCTGGATTTGCTGGACAAGCTGAACATTGACACCGGTACCTTTGGCCAGATTCTGAGCATTATCAACGGTTTGCCCTCTATTGTCGATACACTGCGGATTTCCTTTGGTACCCCTAACCGGGCGGGACTGTATACGGTAGCCGCTGTTACCGACAACAAAAACTATGAAACCGGCGTAGGCATTGGCTTCCTGCTGGTAAAAATGCGTCTGTCCGGCTCCAAGCTGACCTGGAATCAGGAAATTTCCGGCGGAAAGCTGACTGCTGAGCAGGCTAAGAATTTTGACTTTGGTGCAACGCTTTCTTATAATGGAGATGTAACTGTAAGCCAGGAAAATGTACATTATCTGTATTCCGGCTTTACCAGCAACTGGAGAATTTATTCCAGCACCACCACACCTCCCACAGAGCCCGGCAGCTATGTTGTAACGGTTGTCACACTGGGCGGCAACTATTTGGCAGCTCCCATTACCCGGACCTTCCAGATTACCAAATAAGCACATTTTGTCAAGAAAAAAATCCCGTTCTCCCTATGCTGGGGGAACGGGATTTTTGATTTTACTGCGATACGAAGGAGAAATGTGATTCTCCCTTTATAAAATAAGAGAAAATATACAAAACAAAGGCCGCTTCCCATTATCTAATGGGAAGCGGCCTTTGTTTTTATGATAGGCTTTTGCTATCGGTTATTCCAGCTCGAAAGCGCCGGTATACAAAGCATAATAGCGGCCCTTTTTGGCAATCAAGTCATCATGGCTGCCGCGCTCAATAATCCGGCCATGGTCCAGCACCATAATCACATCTGAGTTTTGAACCGTGGACAAACGGTGGGCAATGACAAATACGGTTCTGCCATACATCAATGCGTCCATACCGCTTTGGACAATGGCTTCCGTCCGGGTATCGATAGAAGAGGTTGCCTCGTCCAGAATCATAACCGGCGGGTCGGCAACAGCTGCACGGGCAATGGAAATCAGCTGACGCTGGCCTTGGGAAAGCCCGCTTCCATCGCCTTCCAAAACGGTGTTATACCCTTGGGGAAGCATACGGATAAACTTATCGGCATTGGCCAGCTTGGCGGCAGTGATGCATTCTTCATCGGTGGCGTCCAAACGGCCATACCGGATGTTTTCCATCACCGTACCAGTAAACAGGTTTACGTCCTGCAGCACAACGCCCAAGGAGCGGCGCAGGTCGGCCTTTTTGATTTTGTTAATGTTAATTCCGTCATAGCGGATTTTTCCGTCGGCAATATCATAGAACCGGTTAATCAAGTTGGTAATGGTGGTTTTTCCGGCGCCAGTGGAGCCAACAAAAGCGATTTTCTGTCCCGGCTCTGCATACAGCGAAATATCGTGCAGCACAATTTTATCCGGCACATATCCGAAGTCTACACCATCCAGCACCACATTGCCTTCCAGTTTGGTATAGGTAACGGTGCCATCGCTGTGGGGATGTTTCCAAGCCCACATGCTGGTGGAATGTTCACATTCAGTCAGGTTGCCGTCAGCATCATATTTGGCATTCACCAAAGTCACATATCCGCTGTCAGATTCAGGTTCTTCATCCATCAAATCAAAAATACGGGAAGCACCAGCCAGTGCGGTAATCACAGAGGTCAGCTGCTGAGAAACCTGTGCAATGGGGTTTACAAAGTTTCGGGAAAGGGTTAGGAAAGAGGCAATCGTACCCAGAGTCAGGACACTAACACCGGCAAGGCTTACATTGGTGATGCCTGCAATAGCCAAAGCACCGCCCAGGACGGCAATCAGCACATACAGGATGTAGCCGATATTGTTCATAATGGGCATGAGGATGTTCGCATAAATATTAGCGGAAGTGGCGCAGCTGCAAAGTTCATCATTCACTTTGTCAAAGTCCTCTTTGGCTTTTTCTTCATGGCAGAACACCTTGACCACTTTCTGGCCGTTTATCATTTCTTCAATAAAGCCGTTTACGGTACCCAGGGATTGCTGCTGCTTCATAAAATAGGTGCTGCTTCGTCCGGCAATCTTTTTAATCGCCATCAAAATAAATACAACAGCAACCAGTACGAATAAGGTGAGCCAGAAGCTCAAATACAGCATAGAGCAGAACACGGCAATCACAGTCACGCTGGATGAGAACATCTGCGGCATACTCTGGGAAATCATCTGGCGAAGCGTATCCGTATCATTGGTATAATGGCTCATAATGTCGCCGTGAGTGTGCGTATCAAAATAACGGATGGGCAGCCGCTGCATGTTTTCAAACATGGCGTCCCGGATATCCTTCAAGGTACTCTGTGCAATCACAGCCATCATTCGGTTATAGAACAGGGTTGCCAGCACACCAGCCAGGAAAATACAGCCCATTACAATAATAGTTTGCAGCAGCCCAGAAAAATCAGAGCTGTTATTCAGCAGCATGGGGCTGATATAATCGTCAATCAAAATTTTAATAAACAGGGAAGAGGCCACAGAAGCAGCAGCACTGATGAGAATACAAATGACCACCAGTACCAGATGAAAACGGTAGTGGCCCAAATATTTTAAAAGCCGGCGAATGGTTCCGGGGCGGAAGCGCTGCATAGCGGGCCGGTCAGGAATATTGTTGGAAGAAGCAGATTTACTCATCCTTCTCGCCTCCTTTGGTTTGGGACTCATAAACTTCGCGGTAAATGGGGGAAGCTTCCAAAAGTTCTTCATGAGTACCATGGGCAACCAGCTTGCCATCATCCATTACCAAAATCTGGTCGGCATCCTGAACAGAGGAAACACGCTGGGCAATAATAATTTTGGTGGTGTTAGGGATTTCTTCCCGGAAAGCCCGGCGAATCATTGCGTCTGTTTTTGTATCAACTGCGCTGGTAGAATCATCCAAAATCAGGATTTTTGGCTTTTTCAGCAAGGCACGGGCAATGCACAGACGCTGTTTTTGTCCACCAGAAACGTTCGTGCCGCCTTGCTCAATATAGGTGTCATAGCCGTCTGGGAAGGCAGAAACAAACTCGTCGGCGCAGGCCAGCTTACAAGCATGAATCAGTTCTTCTTCTGTAGCATTTTCATTACCCCAACGAAGGTTATCCTTGATGGTACCAGAGAACAGCTCGTTTTTCTGAAGCACCATGGCCACTTGGTTCCGAAGGCTTTCAATGTCATACTCCCTAACATCCACGCCGCCAACTGTAACCTTTCCTTCGCTAACATCATACAGTCGTGGAATTAACTGTACCAAGCTGGATTTGGAAGAACCTGTACCGCCTAAAATACCAACTGTCTGACCGGAACGGATATTCACATTGATATGGTCCAAAACAGGTTTTTCGTTTTTCTCGGAATAAGCAAAAGAAACATTTTCAAAAGTAATGCTGCCATCTTTTACTTCATGAATGGGATTTTCGCCATTTTTCAGGGTGCTTTCTTCCTTGAGAATCTCCACGATACGCTCGGCAGAAGCACGGGAAATGGTAATCATAACAAATACCATAGACACAGCCATCAGGCTTGTCAAAATCTGGGTAGCATAGGTAATCAGGCTCATGAACTCACCGGTGGAAAGACCGGTAGCAGCATCGCCGCCACAGGCTACAATCGCCCGGGCGCCCAGCCAGCAGACAATTAACATGCAGGCGTACATGCTGAACTGCATCAAAGGCATGTTAAAGGCCAAAGTCTTTTCAGCCTTGGAGAAGTCCTTATAGATGGTATTGGAAATGTCCTCGAACTTATTGATTTCATAGTCCTCGCGGGTGAAAGATTTGACCACCCGGATACCTCTCAGGTTTTCCTGTACCACCCGGTTTAATTTATCATAAGTACGGAATACGTGCTCAAAAATCGGATGTACACGGGTCATAATAAAATACAGTCCGAATCCCAAAATGGGGATGGCAATGAGGAAAACAAAAGAGAGCTGTGCGTCAATTCCAAAAGAAACCAGCAGAGCAAACACCAGCATAACAGGGCAGCGCACAGCCATACGTATAATCATTTGATAGGCCATCTGCAGGTTGGTAACATCTGTTGTCAAACGGGTGACGATACTGGCAGTGGAAAATTTGTCAATGTTGGCAAACGAATAGCCTTGGATTTTATAGTACATATCCTGCCGCAAATTTCTGGCAAAACCAGAAGAGGCAATGGCAGCATATTTTCCGGCCAAGGCGCCAAAAAGCAGGGAAAGCATTGCTGCAATCAATAAAATAATACCGAATTTCACAACATCAGGCATACTTCCTTGGTCAATGCCTTTGTCAATCAAATCGGCCATTACCAAAGGAATTATAATTTCCAAAGCAACTTCCAACACAACATAAATTGGTGCCAAGATGGAAGCCTTCTTATATTGCCGTATACTTTGCATTAAAGTTTTTATCATGCGTTCTATCATTCCTTTCGCCGCTGTGGGAAGTGCATGAATAAATCATCCCACAAAAATAGGCCCAACAGGGCAGATTCAACTATAAAACATGGTGAATGGAAAGCTTACGCTTCTTCAAGATTAGCAGCAACCTTTTTTAATAACGAAGTTAATTGCGTAATTTCATCGGCAGATAATCCATAGACTATCTGTTTTTCCAGTTGTGCGTTTCCATCCGCCACACATTGATAAATTTTTCTGCCCAAATCAGTCAGTACTAATTTTTTCAATCGTCCGTCATGAAATACTGTTTCTCTGCGAATCAGTCCCTTACTCTCCATTAATTTTACAACTTTAGATACAGTTGAGCGGGTGATGGAAAAAGAAGTTTCCAAATCTCTTTGAAAAACATCCCTGTCTTCGTTTTCATATAGGAAAGACAAAATCCAACCATTGGAGCCGGTAACATTTTGTGAGCCATTGTCTTCCATGATTTTATCGGCGTGGCGTCGAATCAGGGTAGAAACTCGCATAATTTCCAGACCAACACTTAGTTCTTGCTGCATAAATAACCTCCTTACTAGTTTTACGGTTAAACTATTAATGTTTTAACTGTTGAACATCAAACACAATACACTTTTTTGCGGAGTTTGTCAAGAGACAAATATAATAATTTACAAAAAAATAATAGTTCACAATAAGGCGTGAAATAATTGACGAATAATTTAAAAAAGCGTACAATAAGATTGTACAAGATGCTGCAAACCATCAAAAGAAAGGGAATAGATATGAGAAAAAAATTAGCAGTAGAGATTAAACGAGCACAAATTGGCTTGATAACAGATATTGTTTATAGTCAAAAACCTTATTGGTATGAAAACAGTATAAAAAGCCTCCATCTGAATCTTATGAAGCCCAGAGGAAAAAATCCCTATCCGGTTATTATATGGCTGTGCGGTGGAGCTTGGAAAATGATGGATAAAGATTATCATATGCCAGAAATGGTTTATTTGGCAGAACATGGATTTGCTGTAGCTTCCGTAGAATACAGGATGACTAATGAAGCCCAGTTCCCCGGACAAATTGAAGATGTAAAAGAAGCAATCCGATTTTTAAGGGCTCATAGCAAAGACTTCTGCCTGAATCCGGAAAAGTTTGGGATTATGGGAGAGTCAGCCGGAGGATATCTGGCGGTTTTGGCAGGAACTACCGGGGAAACCACAATTTTTGATAAAGGGTCAAATTTGGAATATAGTAGCCGGGTACAGGCGGTGTGCGATTGGTATGGCCCAATAGATTTTATTGATTTTGCCCGGGAAAATAATGGATATCCTGCTTCTCCCGAAGCATTATTATTGGGAGGGGCAGCTGATGTGAATCAGGAAATAGCTTTGCAGGCAAATCCATGCACTTATTTAACTCCACAGACTCCTCCAATGATGATACTGCATGGGAATGAGGATGATACGGTTCCATTCCGGCAGAGTGAGCAACTATATGAGCAGTTGTGCAGCAATGGTACGCCAGTAGAATTTTATGAATTGGAAAAAGCTGGCCATGCTGACAGACATTTTGTACAACCTCAAATACGCGAATTGATTTTAAACTTTTTCCAAAAGAACCTAGTTGTATCTGTATAATTCAGAATAAATCAAAAGCTGATTCAGAATATCGAAGATTTAATATGGCTTTGGGATAATACATGAAATAAGTAGAGAGTTTGCTTTGATATATTTTAAAAATCCTGATAATATCTTTTTTTGGAGAGCAACTCAATCCTCTTACAACAAGATAGCCGTTCCCGAAAAAATTTCGGGAACGGCTAAAATAAAAAAAGTGTTGACAATCGTCGAAAGAGATGATATAATAATCAAGCGCTCCGAGAGAGCGATGAAAAAAGGATATGCGAGAGTGGCGGAATTGGCAGACGCGCTAGATTCAGGTTCTAGT
>DYBQ01000067.1:0-11458 GCA_019418545.1 Clostridiales bacterium
ATGCACAGGTAACCATTGGGCCGGGGGCTTCGATTGGGCTGCACACCCACAACGGAGAGACAGAAACCTATTATATTTTAAAAGGGACTGGCTTATACACGGACAATGACAAAGAGTATGAGGTAAAGCCGGGGGACATTACTTTCTGTGACAGCGGCAATTCCCATGGGCTGAAAAATATAGGGGAAGACGAACTGGTGTTTATGGCGTTAATCATTAACGGATAAGCATATAGCCATTGCCTTGTTTGCGCAGGCCGCTTTCACACAAACTATCAAATTTATTTATCAACAACTAACGGCGGATGCCTGAGAAGGCTCCGCCTTTTTTGCAGAAAGGGGAGTTATGGTTGAGTTTTTTCGCAGCAATTTTTGATGTGGACGGTACTCTTCTGGATTCTATGCATTTGTGGGACCATGTAGGGGAAGAGTATTTGAAGAGGAAAGGCCGAACAGCTAAGCCTGACATGCAGGAGCGGGTGCGCACCATGAGCATGAGCCAGATTGCCAGGTATTGCCGGGAAGAATATGGGATTGAAGATGCACCTGAGCAGATTATTGATGAGATTAACGGGATGGTAGAAGAAAAATATCGTACACAGGTACTTGCCAAAGATGGCATACGGGAGCTTTTGCAATGGATGCATCAGAGAGGCATTAAAATGGCTGTTGCAACAGCCAGCGACCGATGCCTCATTGAGCCGGCTTTGGAAAGGAATGGTTTGCTGTCATATTTTGACCAGTTTCTTACCTGCTCAGAGGTGGGGGCAGGCAAGGATTCTCCCAAAATTTTTTTGGAGGGATGCCGGCGTTTGGGGGCAATCCCTTCCGAAACGGTGGTGTTTGAGGATTCTCTCTATGCCATGAAAACCGCTTCCCAAGCAGGCTTCCAGATAGCCGCTGTGTATGATGACAGCGCTTTGAATGAGCAGCAAGAAATACAGGAATTGGCAAGCTGGTATTTTCCAAAGGGGAGGAAAATTTGGGCGGATTTTGACCAATTATCACAGAGAAAGTAAGGGTATTGTTATAGAGAGAATCTTTTTTTGGGGAATCCTGTCAAAAACTGCATGTGAAATCGACAGAATTCTATGGGTTCCTATAATATACCTCTGAAAGCTCGGTTTTTTTTTCGAAAGAATTGTTGAAACGAAAAAAATGTGTTACAATATAGGGCGATATTTTTTTACCTGTAAGAATGGTCTATAAAAATACCGGAAAGGCATGGTGTGGATTATGAAAAGAGAAGATATTCACAAGGTACTGATTATTGGTTCCGGTCCGATTGTCATCGGCCAGGCATGCGAGTTTGACTACTCCGGCACACAGGCCTGTAAAGCCCTGAGAAGTCTTGGCTATGAAATTGTGCTGGTGAACTCCAACCCGGCAACCATTATGACGGACCCTGATACGGCTGATATTACTTATATTGAGCCCCTGAATGTGGAGCGTCTGGAGCAGATTATTGCAAAGGAAAGACCCGATGCCCTGCTCCCCAACCTTGGCGGCCAGTCCGGTTTGAACCTGTGCTCCGAGCTGCAGAAGGCCGGCGTGCTGGATAAGTACAATGTAAAAGTAATCGGTGTGCAGGTGGATGCCATTGAGCGTGGCGAGGACCGTATTGAATTTAAGCACACCATGGAGTCTCTTGGCATTGAAATGGCCCGCAGCGAAGTGGCCTATACTGTGGATGAGGCTTTGGCGATTGCCGATAAGCTGGGATATCCGGTAGTGCTGCGTCCTGCCTATACCATGGGCGGCGCAGGCGGCGGCCTGGTATACAATGTGGATGAACTGAAAACCGTTTGTGCCCGTGGTTTGCAGGCCAGCCTTGTTGGTCAGGTGCTGGTAGAAGAGTCCGTTCTTGGCTGGGAAGAACTGGAACTGGAAGTGGTTCGCGATGCCAAGAACAACATGATTACTGTATGCTTCATTGAAAATATCGACCCGCTGGGCGTGCATACAGGCGACTCCTTCTGCTCCGCTCCTATGCTCACGATTTCCGAGGACGTGCAGAAAGAGCTGCAGCGTCAGGCCTATAAGATTGTTGAGGCTATCGAAGTCATCGGCGGTACCAACGTACAGTTCGCCCATGACCCGGTTACCGGCCGTATCATTGTTATTGAAATTAACCCCCGTACCTCCCGTTCTTCCGCTTTGGCTTCCAAGGCCACCGGTTTCCCCATTGCGCTGGTTTCTGCCATGCTGGCCAGCGGCCTGACTCTGGACGAAATCCCCTGTGGTAAATATGGTACACTGGACAAGTATGTGCCCGGCGGCGACTATGTGGTGATTAAGTTTGCAAGATGGGCTTTCGAAAAGTTCAAGGGCGTTGAGGACAAGCTGGGTACCCAGATGCGCGCCGTGGGCGAGGTTATGAGCATCGGCAAGACCTATAAAGAGGCATTCCAGAAGGCAATCCGCAGCCTGGAAAACGGCCGTTATGGCTTGGGCAATGTGAAGAACTTTGGCGAGCTTTCCAAGAAGGAACTGCTGAAAATGCTTGCAACTCCCAGCAGTGAGCGTCATTTCATTATGTATGAGGCACTGCGTAAGGGTGCAACCGTGGACGAGATTTTTGAGCGTACCAAGGTAAAACACTACTTTATTGAGCAAATGAAGGAACTGGTAGAAGAGGAAGAAGCCCTCAAGGCCAATGCCGGCAAGCTGCCCGAGGTGGAAGTGCTCCGCCAGGCCAAGTTGGACGGTTTCTCTGATAAGTACCTGAGCCAGATTCTGAATGTTCCGGAAGAGGACATCCGCAACGAGCGCACCGCTAACGGTATCGTAGAGGGCTGGGAAGGCGTACACGTCAGCTCTACCAAGGACTCCGCTTATTACTATTCCAGCTATCACATTGAGGATAAGAGCCCTGTAACCGACAGTGACCGGAAAATTATGATTTTGGGCGGCGGCCCCAACCGAATTGGCCAGGGTATTGAATTTGACTATTGCTGTGTACACGCTGCCAAGGCACTTAAGAAGCTGGGCTTTGAGACTATCATTGTCAACTGCAACCCCGAGACAGTTTCTACCGACTATGATACCTCTGATAAACTGTACTTTGAGCCTCTGACTCTGGAGGATGTACTGAGCATTTATGAGAAAGAAAAGCCCTTGGGTGTCATTGCACAGTTTGGCGGCCAGACTCCTTTGAACCTTGCTGCAGATTTGAAGAAGAATGGCGTCAACATTCTGGGCACTACTCCCGAGACCATTGATTTGGCAGAGGACCGCGATTTGTTCCGTGCCATGATGGATAAGCTCGAGATTCCCATGCCCGAGTCCGGTATGGCTGTTACCACCGAGGACGCACTGGAAATCGCAGAGCGCATTGGGTACCCTGTGATGGTTCGTCCTTCCTATGTGCTGGGCGGCCGCGGCATGGAAGTGGTGTATGACAGCGAGAGCCTAACCTATTATATGAAGGCGGCTGTGGGTGTTACACCTGACCGTCCCATTTTGATTGACCGTTTCCTGCATCATGCCACCGAGTGTGAAGCCGACGCTATCAGCGACGGTGAGCATGTATTTGTGCCTACCGTTATGGAGCACATTGAGCTTGCAGGCGTACACTCCGGCGACTCTGCTTGTGTGCTGCCTCCCAAGAGCCTGACCGATGAGCAGATTGCCACCATTAAGGATTATACAAAACGCATTGCAAAGGAAATGCATGTGGTCGGCCTGATGAACATGCAGTATGCGATTGAAGACGGCAAGGTGTATGTGCTGGAAGCCAACCCCAGAGCTTCCCGTACCGTGCCGTTGGTGTCCAAGGTTTGCGGCATCAACATGGTGCAGATTGCCACCGATATTATGACCGCGAAATACACCGGCCGCAAGTCTCCTGTGCCGGAGCTGAAGGAGAAGAAGTTTGCCCACTATGGTGTGAAGGAAGCCGTATTCCCCTTCAATATGTTCCCCGAGGTTGACCCCCTGCTGGGACCGGAAATGCGCTCTACCGGTGAAGTGCTGGGCATTTCCTCCGATTTTGGCGATGCTTTCTATAAGGCTGAGGAAGCAACGCAGAGCAAGCTGCCGGTTTCCGGTACTGCTTTGCTGAGCATCAGCGACCGCGACAAGGGTGAACTCATTGAGGTTGCAAAGGGTCTGCATGACTGCGGCTTTGCCCTGATGGCTACCGAAGGCACCTGCGCTATGATTGAGTCTGCCGGTATCCCGGTTTCCAAGATTGCAAAAATCGCAGAAGGCCGTCCCAATATTCTGGATGTCATTACCAACAAGACTATCACCCTGATTATCAACACCCCCAACGACAAGAAGGGTGCTACCGATGACAGCTATATCCGTAAGGCTGCCATTAAGAATAAGGTAACTTATATGACTACAATGGCAGCTGCCAAGGCAACTGTCGAAGGTATTCGTTCCGCACAAAAGCATCAAAAGCTGCCGGTTAAATCCCTGCAGGAGTTCCATGCGGAAATCGTTGATAAATAATAGCAGGCTATTTTGTTAAAAAAGCGGTACAGTTCAAATGAACTGTACCGCTTTTGGTTTGTTTACATAAATTCCCTTTTAGGGGTTGCAGGATGAAGGGGAAGAGATTATAATAGAACACATATTATTGTTTTTTTGTCACCAAACAAAAGGTTTTGGTGCAAAACAGACGAAGCAACCATGATAGGAGGAAGAAAATGAGAAGGAAAAGTAAGAAAATAGTGGCTTTGCTGCTCACAATTGTATGTACTGTATCCATGATAACAGTCTCTTTTTCAGGTAATAGCGTTTTAGCCGCTGCAACAGCCAAAACCACCGATTACCTCAATCTTCGTACTGGACCAGGTACTTCTTACAGTGTACTGTTTACATTGGAAAAAGGCACCACTGTCACGGTGTTGGATGACAGTGATGATGAATGGATAAAAGTTAAAACCTCTGGCGGAAGCCAGGGTTGGTGCAGCCGGGAATATTTACAGATTTCCGGGAGCTCCAGCAGTTCTTCCAGCACAATGACAGCCAAAACGACAGATTATCTCAACCTTCGGAAAGGCGCCGGACTTTCCTACAGCGTTATTATGACGATACCCAAGGGGACAACGGTAACGGTACTGGATAACAGTAATCAAAACTGGGTCAAAGTAAAAACCGCTGCCGGTACACAGGGCTGGTGCAGCCGGGAGTATTTGCAGATTTCCGGCAGCTCTGGCGGAAGCTCCGGCAGTTCTTCTGCTACCACAGCAAAAACCACGGATTATCTCAACCTGCGCAAAGGAGCCGGCACTTCCTATGGTGTTATTATGACATTGCCAAAGGGAACCACAGTAACAGTCATAGATAACAGTGACAAAAACTGGGCAAAAGTGCAGACATCTTCGGGCTTGCAGGGCTGGTGCAGTAAGGAGTATCTGAGTTTTTCCAGCGACTCTTCCAGCACCACAACGACGACAGCAAAAACAACGGATTACCTCAACCTTCGGAAAGGGGCTGGGCTTTCCTATGATGTGATTATGACCCTCCCCAAAGGGACCACTGTAACGGTTCTGGACAACAGTAATAAAGAATGGGCAAAGGTTAAAACTTCCACCGGTGTGCAGGGCTGGTGCAGTAAAGAGTATCTGACTTTTAGCAGTACGCCTTCTTCAACCCCAGAGCCTACCCCCACGCCAACTCCAACTCCCAAGCCGGCTGGGACAGCTAAAACCACCGACTATCTCAATCTTCGTACCGGCCCCGGGACTTCTTACAGCGTGATTATCACCATGGCAAAGGGCGATACGGTAACTATATTGGACAACAGCAATAAAAACTGGGCGCAGGTGGAAACCCGCGACGGCCGCCAAGGCTGGTGCAGTAAGGAATATCTGGATTTTTCCGATGATTCCGACAGCGACTCTACCACACTGGTTGCCAAAACAACCGATTATTTGAACCTGCGGAAAGGGGCGGGCCTTTCCTATGATGTAATTTTCACCATGGCCAAGGGCTCAACGGTAACAGTGCTGGACAACAGCAATAAAGAATGGGCAAAGGTCAAAACGTCTACCGGTGTGCAGGGCTGGTGCAGTAAGGAGTATTTGACCTTCAGTTCTTCTCCCGAGCCAACACCCACGCCTACTCCTACTCCCACCCCGAAACCGGAAAAGAAATATGTCCGCACGACTACCGCGCTGAACTTCCGCACCGGCCCCGGGATGAACTATTCCGTTATCCGTACTTTGCCGTCAGGCACTGTACTCACCGTGCTGGATGATTCCAACGATGATTGGCTCCAGGTGCAGGATTCCAGCGGTACCAAGGGGTATGTATCTACGGAATATGTGCAGTCCGTCAGCGGCAGTGGGATTTCCATCACCTTGTCTCAAACTAGTGCATCCATTCCGGCACTGTCCACCATTTATACCACTGCTTCGGTCTCCATGTCCGGCCTGGATATCAGCTGGAGCAGCAGCAATACCAAAGTGGCTACCGTTCAAAACGGATATATTTATGGTGTAGCGCCCGGAACAGCAACTATTACCGCTTCTGCGGGAGATGCCAAAGCAACCTG
The DNA here is from genome assembly GCA_019418545.1 of Clostridiales bacterium. GTDB lineage: Bacteria > Bacillota > Clostridia > Oscillospirales > Acutalibacteraceae > Heritagella_A. The sequence goes on from DYBQ01000067.1 coordinate 6,508, forward strand.
TAAGGTGACTGTGACGGCGGCTTCTCCTGTTAAATCAGTCTACAGCGACCCCAATGTGGTGCTGGCTGGGAAATCAGTGAATTTGACCGCCATTACGGACAGTACACGGGAAGCCGTGAAGTTTGTGGTAGACATGGGCAGCTCGGAAAAGAGCTATACGGTAAAGAATTATACCTCCGAAAGTGTTGCTGCCAAAAACGGCATTGCAGCTAACAACACCCGTGTTTGGCAGCAGGCAGTTACCTTCTCCAAAGCAGGAAACTATAGCGTGAAGGTGTACTCGCAGCAGAATGGAAAAATGAGCACTACCTATAAAGAAATGACGGTTTTTGTAGTTTCTACTCTGAGCGAAAGTTCGTCGGAAACCCGCCGGGTTAGTGATGAAATGCTGGATATTATCAGCGAGATGGAAGGATACAGCGCCGCAGTATATCCAGATACATTAGCCTATAATATCCCCACACTGGGATATGGCTATGTGTTGTCCAAGGGCGAAATTTTCTACAACAACCTGACCAAACGGGAAGCCTGGGCGCTTTTGTGCAGTGCCATTAATACCGGTTCCTATACGACAGAGGTCAACCGTTTTATCAAAAATAACAGCCTGCTGGCCAGTCAGTCCCAGTTTGATTCTATGGTCAGCTTCTCCTATAATGTAGGCGCAGGCTATTGGAATAACTCCTCGGCGACCTTTGACTTACGAAATATCATCCTCAACGCGGTAGAACCGCCCAAGATTTCTTCCGGCAGTTCGCTGGCAGCTAAAACCACTGCTTCCGCCTCGGTATATAAGAGTGCTTCGGCTACCAGTGGGAAGGTGACCACTTTGCAAAAGGGAGTATCGGTCTCTGTTCTTTCCACTAAATATTTGGAAGATACCGGCGAGATGTGGTATCAGATTAAAACTTCTTCTGGCACAAAGGGTTGGGCAAGAGGCGCCTATATTGCCTTCAATAATGCTTCGAGCTTAACTCATGATTTGAAATATACCGATGCCATTGCATTCGGGACCGAAATGCTGGCTTGGCACAAAGCCGGTGGAGTCTGCCTGCCGGGTCTGCTCTATCGAAGATTGGCGGAGGCCAAGGTGTACTCGTTTGCCAATTATGACGAAGCCCACATGTCCAGCCCCAATTATAAACATAATACATATGGGTATTACTATCCCAGCTGTATGGTTCAATACGAAAAGTAATCAAGTGAGGCAAGGAGCCTGTCTGTCATCTGGCAGATGGGCTCTTTGCTTTTGCGGGAAGAATTTTTGGGGCCGGTTGCAATAAACGGGAAATTCCGGTATAATAAAATTTCAATCTGATACTCTGAAATGATGAATGGGAGAAAATGTGCCATGAATCCTGTGCTTGAAAAACTTCTTATGAAAGTCCAAAAGCCTGGCCGCTATGTGGGCGGAGAGCAAAACAGTATCGTCAAAGACAAAAACAAAATAAAGACCCGGTTTGCTTTTTGTTTTCCCGATACCTATGAAATTGGGATGTCCCACTTGGGCATGAAAATTTTGTATGGGTTACTGAATGAGCGGGAAGACATTTGGTGCGAGCGGGTTTTTGCCCCATGGGTTGATATGGAAGCACTGATGCGGGAAAACCATGTGCTGCTCTATGGGCTGGAAAGCGGCGACCCTATCTGTGATTTCGATTTTGTAGGATTTACTTTGCAATATGAGCTAAGCTTTACCAATGTCCTGAATATGCTGGAATTGGGAGGCGTACCTGTGCGCAATGACCAGCGTGGGGAAAACGACCCCATCGTAGTGGCAGGCGGCCCTTGTACCTGTAATCCGGAACCGCTGGCAGATTTTGTGGATATCTTTTTCCTGGGCGCCGGGGAAGAAGTGGATTTGGAAGTGATAGACCTGTATCAAAAGTGCAGGGAAGAGGAGAAAAGCCGCAAGGAATTTTTGCGCCTGGCTTCTCAAATTGAGGGTGTGTATGTGCCTTCTCTCTATCAGGTGCAGTACCACGAAGATGGCACAATTGCATCGGTAACGCCTATGGATGGGGCGCCCGCCAAAATCCGAAAGCGTGTGGTGCTGGATTTGGATAATGCCTATTATCCCAAAAGCTTTGTAGTCCCGTTTTTGGATATTGTCCATAACCGGGCTGTAGCAGAGGTGTTCCGTGGATGCATCCGCGGGTGCCGTTTTTGCCAGGCGGGATTTATTTACCGCCCTGTGATTGAAAAGTCGGTAGAGACAGTCAGCCGCCAGTGCCGGGATTTGTGTGCTTCTACCGGATATGATGAGGTGTCCCTTTCTTCTTTAAGTACCAGCGATTATTCCAAAATCAACGAACTGCTGGATGAATTGCTCACCTGGTCCAAAAAGGATATGGTCAACGTATCCTTGCCTTCTTTGCGGGTAGACGGTTTTTCTACGGAACTGACTGACAAAATTAAAACCGTGCGGAAAAGCGGTCTGACTTTTGCACCAGAGGCCGGGACACAGCGCCTGCGGGATGTGATTAATAAAAATGTCCGGGAAGACGAGCTGATGAAGACCATGGACATTGCCTTCGGCGCTGGCTGGAACCGGGTCAAGCTCTATTTTATGATTGGCCTGCCCACCGAAACGGATGAAGATGTTATCGGGATTACCCGTTTGGGTCAGGCTGTGGTGGACGCGTACTATCACAATACCAGCAAACCCAAGAGGCAAAGCGCGAATGTAACCGTGAGCGCCGCCGCTTTTGTTCCTAAGCCCTTCACCCCCTTCCAGTGGGAGCCCCAGGATACCATGGAGGAATTCCAGCGCAAGCAGCATCTGCTGAAAAGCTCCATTACGACCCGCAAGCTGACAGTTAATTATCATGCAGCGGACACCAGTTTTGTCGAAGCAGTTTTTGCCCGGGGCGATAGGAAGCTTTGCGCCGTTATGGAGGAAGCTTGGAAACGTGGATTCCACTTTGATGGCTGGGACGATTGCTTCTCTCTGGAAAAATGGATGGAAGTGTTTGAGGCCGTGGGGATTGATGCGGCATTTTATGCCAACCGCTGCCGGAGCTTTGACGAAATCCTTCCTTGGGACCATTTGGACTATGGCATTAACAAGGAATTCCTGATAGAAGAATGCAAAAAGGCCTATGAAGCCGCCACCACTCCCAATTGCCGGGAAAAATGTTCCGGCTGTGGGGCAGCCTGTTTTAAAGGAGGAATCTGCGTTGAAAAACGTTCGAATCTGGTTTGAGAAAAAAGATACGGCGCGTTACATTTCCCATCTGGACTTAAACCGCTGTATGTCTCGGGCATTTCATAAAACGAAGCTTCCCCTGTGGTATACCCAGGGATTCCGTCCCCATATCTTTTTAACTATTACCATGCCTCTTTCGCTGGGTATGAGCGGCTTGCAGGAGTCCATGGATATCCGTTTGACAGAAGAAGTCCCCAACGAAGAAATTATTGAAAAGCTTAATGATGCTTTGCCGCTGGATATTCATGTGTACCAGGTGACTGAGCCGGTTATGAAACCCTGTGAGGTGGCTTTTGCGTCTTATGACATTGCTTATGAGCCGGAAAATGTTTCTGCCGAGGAAGCCAAAGAAAAACTGGAAGAGCTTTTGAGCCGGGAGGAAATTTTGGTTCTCAAACACACGAAAAAAGGGGAGAAGGAGTTTGACATCCGCCCATTTTTTCAGGGAATGGAGTTTCAAATCCAGGAAGACGGACAGCTTCACACAACACACCGGCTGCCAATTAGTGTGAATGGGGGAGTAAATCCCACACTGCTGCGAGACGCAGCAGCCCGATATATGGGGCTTGATTTATTCGAGCGCATTACTCGGCTGGGATTGTTTGATAAAGATATGAAGCCGTTTGTATGAGATGGAAGGCTTTGTCTGTATGAAGAGGAAAAAATATGAATAGCTATGATAACCGGGTGTTTTTTGAAAAATATAGCCAGATGCTGCGTTCGGTAAAGGGATTGGCCGGGGCAGGAGAATGGCCGGAATTTGAAAAAATGCTTCCTTATTTTTCAGGAAGAACCGTGTTGGATATTGGATGTGGATTTGGATGGCATTGTTTATATGCGGCAAAGCATGATGCTGCCAAAATTGTGGGAATTGACATTTCGGAAAATATGCTTCAGGTTGCCCAAAAAAAGGCCAGGGAAGAGGGAGCCTCAAACATTTCCTATTTAAAAATGCCAATGGAGGAGTATGAGTATCCAGAGGATACCTATGATATCGTTCTCAGTTCGCTGGCATTGCATTATATATCAGATTTGCCGGCCATCTACCAGAAAGTATACCGAACTTTAAAAACAGGGGGATATTTTGTTTTTTCTGTAGAACATCCGATTTTTACGGCCTATGGGAATCAGGACTGGTTTTATGGAGAAGATGGAGAAATCCTTCACTGGCCGGTAGACCGCTATTTTGAGGAAGGTAGTCGGGAAGCCGTTTTTCTGGGAGAAACCGTTCAAAAACAGCACCATACCCTCACCGGATGGCTCCAGCCGCTTTTGAAAGCTGGTTTTCAGATTTGCCAGCTTTGTGAGCCGCAGCCGCCAGAGCACATGATGGAAATTCCCGGGATGAAGGAAGAACTGCGGCGCCCTATGATGCTCTTAATTTCTGCCAGAAAGTAACAAAAGTTTTTTCTTCTTCTTTTATCCGGCAATTAGATATGGTATAATAATGCACAAAGAGCATAATTTTCAAAGGAAAGGTGAGACAAAATCATGAAACAGGACATGCTGGTAGTAGTGGATATGGGAAGTACCCGGAACACTGATGTAGCCCGTGCAGTGCGTGCGTTGGGTGTATATAGTGAAATCTGCAATTATGATGTAACAGCGGCAGAACTCCGCGCCATGCCGAACGTGAAAGGCATTATTGCCAATGGTGGCCCTAATGATGTGGTGGATGGTGTTAAAATTGGCTTGAGTGAAGAAATTCGCAGTAGCGGTTTTCCCATTTATACCTTCGATTATGAA
>DYBQ01000067.1:11468-12719 GCA_019418545.1 Clostridiales bacterium
AGTAAATGCCATGCCGGAAGAGGATGGGGCAATTCAGGAAGCACTGCGCTCCTTTGTGTTTGATACTTGTAAGGCACAGCCCAATTGGAATATGGAAAATTTTATTGCCGACCAAGTGGAATTGATTCGCAATCAGGTTGGCGACCAAAAAGTGCTGCTGGCCCTTTCCGGCGGCGTGGATAGCTCGGTGGTGGCAGCACTGCTGCTGAAAGCCATTGGCAGCCAGCTTACCTGTGTTCATGTAAATCACGGCCTTCTGCGTAAGGGAGAGCCAGAGCAGGTGGTGCGTGTGTTCCGTGAGGAGCTGAACGCCAACCTAGTGTATGTAGACGCTACAGACCGCTTTTTGGATAAGCTGGCCGGTGTTGCCGACCCGGAGCAGAAGCGCAAGATTATTGGCGCAGAGTTTATCCGCGTGTTTGAGGAAGAAGCCCGCAAGCTGGACGGTATCAAGTTCCTGGCACAGGGCACTATCTATCCTGACATTGTGGAAAGCGGTACCAAAACTGCAAAGATGGTCAAGAGCCATCACAATGTAGGCGGCCTGCCTGAGGATTTGCAGTTCGATTTGGTGGAGCCTCTCAAGATGTTATTTAAGGATGAAGTGCGTGCCTGTGGCTCCGCTCTGGGCCTGCCGGATTCCATGGTATACCGTCAGCCGTTCCCCGGCCCTGGCTTGGGTGTACGCTGCCTGGGCGCCATTACCCGTGACCGTTTGGAAGCTGTCCGTGAGTCTGATGCCATCCTGCGCGAAGAGTTCGCTAACGCAGGTCTGGACCGCAAGGTGTGGCAGTATTTCACCATCGTGCCAGACTTTAAGTCTGTGGGTGTGCGCGACAATGCCCGCTGCTTTGACTGGCCGGTGATTATCCGCGCTGTCAACACCATTGACGCCATGACTGCCAGTGTGGAACAGCTGGATTGGCCGGTTCTGCTGAAGATTACCGACCGCATCCTGAAAGAAGTTCCTGGTGTTAACCGTGTGTGCTACGACGTTTCTCCGAAGCCCACAGCCACGATTGAGTGGGAGTAATCTGGAAGTTAAAAAATCCCGTTGTCATGCGGTTTTTTAGCTTTTGAAATAGCTCGTGGCAACGATTTGGCAACATTTTTCATGATTTATACAAGAGAGTGAACTGATTTTGATTCATCGGTTCACTCTTTTTTCTTTTTATTTCGCGTAATCTTTTCTCTAGGGCCTGCCAATGAAAGGATAAAAAGAATTCCTAAAAAATTTGGAATGGTTCTTGC
>DYBQ01000068.1:0-8078 GCA_019418545.1 Clostridiales bacterium
ATTGGCAGTCCATTATTAAGTTTTTTATTATGTTCCCTTTGTACACCGTTGCAATTGTTATACATTCCTCCAGGATGCCCCGTTTTTCCCACCAACGTGGTGCTGAATGAATCTTCCTCTTCAAACCAGACACCATGCAGCAAAAACATTTTGGCCGAAAAAGAAGGCGTTTGCTCATGGTTATAATAAATATTGATGCAGGCCTCGCTAAAATGGGAGTAACATCCACCAAACCACATATGCGTTACAACGCCCATACCTTCTGCAGTAAAAATCGTCTTCTCCTCTCCAGGCTTCACAATTTCCTCTTTGATAGACTGTGTAAATGTTTTCATAACTATCCCCTTCCCTTTTTCAATACATATTTTTATTATTATACTCCCACTTTCTAACATACTCAATTAACATTTTGATTCATATAAATACCCCCGGCTATGCAATATAGCCGGGGGATATTTATTTTAGAAATTATAATGCGCGTTTCTTTTTACTGGATACTACCACGACACCGCCGGAAACCAGCAGTAACAGCATTGCTGCTGCAACAAATGCTCCGTTGTCGCCAGTAGTTGGCGAAGAAGCACCATTTTCGCTATTATCCGGTTTGCTGGTATCATCAGGCTTGTTGGTGTCATCCGAATCACTGCCATCATCGGGCTTTCCATCGGAGGACAGTTTTTCCAGTCCGTTAATGGCCTCGTCCAGTTCCTTTGCGGCTGCATCCACTACTGCTTGGTCCTCTTCGCTGAGGGTTTCATCATCCATCACCATTTTGGCGTTTTGCAGTGCTGCATGGAAAATAGCAACCGTTTCTTCTGTATACAGGCTCTCATCAATTGCATTGGCCTTGTTAATCAGGTCTTCCAAGTTGTCCTTGTTGGCCTTGAAGCGCTGAGCCAGAATGGCTTCCAGCAGAGCGTCGGCTGCGGGCTGCACATCTTCTTCCATGGCGTCGCCGTCATTGTAGACATTCTTCGCTGCGGCCAGTGTATCCACCAGCTGCTGCCAATTGGTCTCCACATACTTGTCGGCATTATTCATCATTTCGTCAGCCATGTCGATGAGCATCTTCAACTCGGTCTTATCGCCCTGGAACAGGCCCAGGCCATGAATGGCGTCTACCAATTCATTCCAAGCAGCATCAATCTGCTCCTGGCTGGGATATCTCATGTCCAAAAGCTCTTTGGCTCTGGCCATGGCATCCTCAAACTTCTTCACGGCGCTTTCCACAACACCTTCGGTGGACTGAGTCAGCGCATAGTCATAGGTCTTCTGGAGCAGAGTCTTGTTGACAGACTCCACATCGCCGTTCTTGCTGAACGGTACATAAGCGGTTTCGGACACATTGCCGGAATAGTCGGTGAGAACCACTTCCAGAACGCCTTCATCGGCCGGTGCGCTGATAGCGTTCAGACGAGCCACACCCTTAACACCCTTGGTGTTGGAAGCGCTGTACTTGTTGGGGATGGTCAGTTCCTGTCCGTTGTATTTCACGGAAATCTTCCACCAGTCTGTGGAGGTGGGGGAATCCAGGAAAATCGTTCTGCCGTTATTAATCATTTCCAGCTTTCCGTCATAGGGAGCACTGTAAACATCCTTCATATAGCCGCCATAGCTGACGCCGGTACCCTTTTCACCGTTTACAACAGGATAAACAGTCAGGGTATAACGGCCTTCCTTCACAGGAACCTTGACGGTTGCGGAAGTGGCATCGCCAGCAGCAGTTGCAGTATAAACGGTCTTGTTGCTGCTGTAGTCCATGGTGACTTCCAGTGCATAGCTGTCGGGCTGCACAGCGGGAGCTTTCCACTCGGCGGACACTTCGCCGGCATTTTCGGTCTGATAATAGAATTCGGTGCTGGTCTGAGTTTCCTTCACTTTCAGCTCGGAAACGCTGCTGTCATAGTCCATATCCACCTTGGCTGCAGCGCTTTCAGCGCCGTTGGGACCCACTGCCACGATTTCAACGGAGGTCAGGCCAGACTTGTCGCCTACATTCTTGATGTAATACTTGCTGCCATAGGTGCCGCCCAGCATCTTCTTGGAGCCGTCTTCATATACACCATACAGGTTATATTCCCGAACATTGTCATATTCATCCAAATCCCAGGAAACAATCATTTCTGCGGTGTCAAATGCCTTTTCAATCTTCAGGCCGGTGGGAGCTGCGGGAGCTGCTTCCAAGTCGTTGGAAACGGCAATTGCGCCGATATTCATTTGATAATCGGCAATGGCTTCCTCGCCGGGCGCAAAGGCCAGACCCAGCATGGCGATTTCTTTGCCTGCATAAGCGGACAAATCAGCGGAAACCTTTACAAAGCCTTCGGTCTTGGCGCCGGTGCCTTCCAGAGGCAGATAGACAACTTCGTCGCTGCCTTCAAAAATCAGAGCCAGCTTCATCATGGAAGCGTCGGTCTCGGAGGGCTTGTTGTACCAGATATCAGCGGTGGTGCCTTCCTTCACTGCCAAGTCGGTCTTGTACAGACGCAGCAGGTTCTCGGAAGCCAGATTGCCATGAACGACCAGAGAGCTGCCGCCCTTGTAGGCGCCAACCTGCTCATAGCCCAGCTCCATAGCCTGACCATTGACATCAAACTCCTGATATTTGGGGCCGTAGTCGAAGTCCACCGTCAGCTTGTCGCCTTCGGAGGTCATCCACCACTGCCAGGTGGGCAGGATGCCCTGCAGGTTCATGTTGCCCCATTCTTCTTCGTTGGAGACCTGGCCATCCACATAATAGGACAGGCCGTGTCCGGTATTAAAATCAGTATAGAAGGTGTCGCCGCCGGCAACAGAGTTCTCGCTCTTGAAATCGGCCACGCCAACCCAGCCGCCGACATCGCTCAGGCCCAAATCGGAACGGCTTGCGCCGGGCTTCTCACCGGTATCGGTGGGGTCGCTGTTGGCGCCGGAGAAATACATTCTCTCCCGCTCAAAGACCATCCACTGATACTCGTCCTTCTCGCGGTCGTTGGGGTCATCACTCTTGATAGAGTCTTCAATCTGGTCATGGATAAATCCATCAGCAGTAAACAAGGCTACGCTGCCTACCAAATCCTTAGTACCCTCTTTATACATGTATTCTGCAAAATTATAGGTGGAGTTGTGGCCGCTGGACAGCATTTTGCCCTGATTTGCCTCCACGCCGAAGAACACCTGCTTATATGGGTCCACATTCCAGGCTTCCATGTTCTTCAGAGAAGTTTCCATTTTGTTGCTGGCAGACCAGTCATAGCTGATGAACACGGAGTCGTTCACCTTGCCGACTTCCGGGTCCTCAATCAAATGATAGGTATCCTCATCCAGCGTACTGGTCCAGGCATTGATGCTGCCGTTATCGTTCAGGGAGTCGTACATCTGGCAATACAGACCTGCTTCCCGAACCTGCTGAATAAATTCCTTATACAGCGGCACATCTGCTACATCAATAGCTTCTTCCTGGTTAAAGAAATAGCCGTCAAAACCATACCACTTTGCAAACTCTACCAGTTTCTGTGCAATGATAAAGTTGCCTTCTTCGTCCTTTTCAAACAGCGGATGCACCGGCTGTCCGGGACGGTTGTTGGGGTCGAAATATACACAGCCCAAAGACAATACACCATTACGATGAGCAGCATTGGTGTAGCCGGGGTTGGGCATGTTGATGCTTCCGAATTCAAAATTACGCTCGGTTTTCCAGCCGTTTCCGGTGGTATCGTTCAGCTCATTATAGCCGTCCCAAATACTGAGAGGGGTACCGGCCACTGCCGCACCATGCCATGCGCAGTAGTAGTCTACATACTGCCAGAAATTGAACATGTTCTCACTGAACTGGTTGTTATAGGGAGTTCCCTGGTTGAAAGAGTTGCCGTAGTCGCCGGCCATATACATAACTTCAGCTTCCGACTTCAGAGCCGGGTTGGCCTGTGTTGCAGCATAAGGCGCAATATTTTCCTGCAGTGGGACTTCAGCGCGCATTAAATCAGCATAAGGGTCAGTTTCCGGGCTCCAATTTTTCAAATCAATAATGCGATGACCCAGCATCAGCGGCTGGTTTGCGCCCACTTTGGAATGGTCCTTGTATGCCCAGGTATCTGCCATGGTCGGTCCCGCCATACTCAGGCACAATGCGGACATCAACAGGCCGGAAACAATGCGTTTCCACATCCAATGGTTGCGTTTCATTTCACATTTCCTCCTTCAATTTGGAATGCTGCAGCATTTGCCATTATAGTAACATACTTTTATCAACATTTGTACAATAATTATGTTAGTTTATATCTACATTATTTTAGTTAGTCACAACTATCAAACAAATTGATTTTTGGTAATTTTGAGGAGAAAACCGCTGAAAATGCTACATATGCATCATAGGTATTAACAATATTTATGAAATAAAATAGATATAAGCAACTGTTTCCTAGCATCATTATCCTTGAATGAAAGCTATTAGTAAAAGCACTGCTAAAAAGGCCAAATTGTACAAAGTGAACTGCAACAGATATTTCCCGCCTTTCGCTCCCGGCATCCGGGAATAAAGCCGGAAGGAAATCAGGCTGGCCAAAGAGGCAATGAGAGTACCCAGACCGCCAATGTTAGTCCCCAGCAGAAGCGCTCGGCCATTTTCAGTAAAGGAGGAGAGCATCACCGCTGCCGGTACATTGCTGATGACCTGACTCACCAGCACCGATGCAATGACCTCCCGGCCGCTAAGAAGCCAGGATACCCCTTCCTGTACCGCTGGAATCTGCCGGATATTCCCGACAAACACAAAAAAGCACACAAAGGTCAAAAGCAGGCTGTAATCCACCCGCAAAAGAATTTTCCAGTTGGAAATGAGCATAGCGGCAATTACCAGCAGCGTAAGCCAAAGTACATCAAGGACTCGAAACACGGTGAGAAGGCAGCACACAAACAACACAGCATACAACACTGCCCGCCATTTGCAAATTGGCATTTCTTCTTCAGGAAACCGCACGGTCATGTTGTGGTCCTTGAGAAAAAACACTCCCACTGCCAACAAAACCAGGCTAACAAGTCCCAGCGGCACCATAGCGGACAAAAATTCCCCCAACCCCATTTCATATTGGGCATAGAGGAACAGGTTTTGGGGATTTCCCACTGGAGTCATCATGCTGCCAAGGTTGGCGGCAATGGTTTGCAGCACTACTACAGGAATCACTTGCTTTGGGGAAGCCTGCTGCAAAATCGAAATGGTAAGCGGCACAAAGGTCAGCAGGGCTACATCATTGGTGATAAACATGGAGCTGAAAAAACACAGTGCCACCAGTACCCCAGATACCATCCGCACACCTGAAGCCTTCCGGGTCATCACTCGGGACATTTGGCGGAACAGTCCCAACTGGGTGAACCCTGCCACTACCGCCATGAGGCAGAACAGCAGCCCCAGCACATGGCCATCCAGATACTCTATGTAGTCCAATGAGGGCGGCACCGCCGCCATGGAAGCAATAGCGCACACCGCCGCAATGAGAAGCACCGCTTCCTTTTTCATAAAATCCAATACTTTCCCAGCTGCTTCACTCTTCATGATTTGGCGCCTCCTGTTTCTTCTTCTCTTCCCGCTCCATGGCTTCCTTTTTGGAAAAGGCACAGCCACAGTAATTCTGCCGGTACAGGCCGTATTCCTCCGACAATACAATAGAGCGCTTATAGCCCTCTTTTTTCTTAAAATCTCCGGGCAGCCACTTTACCCCATATTTCTTCCCCATGGCTTCGCCAATTTCATTGAGCTTTTGGGCGTTCTTCAAGGGGCTAATAGACAGGGTGGTGGTGAAGTAGTCAAAGCCTCCCTCTTTGGCTGCTTTTGCCGCATCCTCCAGCCGCAGGGCAAAACAAGCAAAGCACCGCTCGCCCCCCTCGGGAATCTGCTCCAGCCCCTTCACCGATTCATAAAAGGCGGCAGGCTCATAGTCGGGGCTTTGCAGAGAGGCTTTGTGCTCCATGGGCATAGCCTCTATCAGCCGGGCCTGTTCATCAAGGCGTTTTTGGTATTCCTCCGCGGGGCTGATATTGGGGTTAAAATACCGCACCGTGATTTCAAAATACTGGGACAAATATTCCAGCACATAGCTGCTGCACGGGGCGCAGCAGCTATGCAGCAGCAGCCGGGGCGTTTTCCCGTCCAGACGGCCCAGCACTTGTTCCAGCTCCTTTTGGTAATTGCGTTTCATGAGTCACCCTCCAAATATTCATTATCCTTCCGATTGGCATACATACCGCACTTTTTCATAGGTTCGGGATTGGAAATCCAGAATTTCCATATAGGGCTGGTTATCTTCATAAATCCATTTTTCCAAACGCACAGGGGTAACGACAAATAACCGCTCTTCCTCCATGTCGGTATATCGCCGGTAAGAGGCAGAAAAATATTTTTGATACAACTCACAAAAGGCAGGGAAATCAGAGGGCTTTCCCATCTCGCTGCAAATCCCTTCCATGGCCATATTATCCCGGCACAAAGAAACCCGGCTGTTCCCTTTTAGTTGTGCATACTTCCGAAACCTTTTATCTGTTTGAAAGTAGAATTTTCCATCCTGAATAATAAAACTCATCATGCGGGATGTTACCTCATCGTGCAGGGAAGTGGAAAGCACCATGCAGCCATGTTCCCCTAACTGCCGAAAAAATAAATTTTTCTGTTGTGCAAATGCTGTTTCCAACTCTATTTCCCCTCTTTATTCAATGCCGCCTGTAAAGCTGCCGCAAAGGCGCTCTGGCCTGCTGGCTCCTGCTTGTTCTGGTTGGCAAGGTACCGGCGCACATCCTGCTTGGAAGCCCCGCCCTTGGTCTCCTTCTTCCGCTGAGCAAAGTGGCTCTCCTTCTCCCGATAGCCGCACCGGCACACGAAAATTTTATTCTCCCCTTCCCCAAACAGCTCCATTTTCTTGTGGCAGTTTGGGCACCGGGCATTGGTTTCCCGGCTCACGGTACGGCGATAGCCGCACTCCCTATCTTGGCACACCAGCATTTTGCCGTGTTTGCCCTTTACCGACAGCAGCCTCATGCCGCATTCCGGGCAGATTTCATTGGTCAGGTTGTCATGCTGATACTGGCCTTCGCTATTCTTCACGTCCTCCACCAGATGGGTAGCATAGCTGCGAATCTCCCCAATAAACTGCTTCCGGGTGTCCTTGCCCTTGCTGATGGCTTCCAGCCGCTGTTCCCATTTGGCGGTGAGCAAAGGTTCCCGCAAATCCTCCGGTGCAAGAGAAATCAGCTGGGTACCTTTGGAGGTAGGCACCAAAGAATTTCCACGCTTTTCCATATAGAAGGAGGAAAACAGCTTTTCAATGATGTCCGCCCGGGTAGCGGGAGTACCCAGTCCACCGCCCAGATAGCCCTTCATTTCCTTGTCGGACACATAGGCGGAGGGGTTCTCCATCGCAGAAAGCAAGGTGGCCTCTGTATACCGTGCCGGGGGCTGGGTTTTGCAGGCTTTGAGCTGGAAGTTTTTCAGAGTAAAAGTCTGCCCCTTTTCCAGAGGCGGCAACGACTGTTCCTCCTGCTCCTCCTCATCCCGAAGCTGCTCGGCCCGCTTCCATCCCAGATTCAACTCCGCACGTCCGGCGGCAGTAAACCGCTGTCCCTCACAGGTGAGGACAGCCTTCAACGATTCATACTCATAATTTGGGAAAAAGCAGGCCAAAAAGCGCCGCACCACCAGCCAGTAAATGCGCTTTTCCTCGTTGTTCATGGCTTCCAAATCAGCCGGTTCCTCGGTAGGGATAATAGCATGATGGTCGCTGACCTTGGCATCGTTAATGCAGGCCCTACAGATAGGACGCTTCTCCCGGAGCACTTCCCGGGCAATGGGGGCATATTCGCCCCGAGCTACAGCCTGCACCCGCTCTGTGAGGGTGGGGACAATGTCTGCCGTAAGATAGCGGGAATCCGTGCGGGGATAGGTTAGGGCCTTGTAGCGTTCATACAGGCTCTGCATCACGTTCAAGGTCTGTTTGGGGCTCATCTGGTACAGCCGGTTAGCATCCCGCTGTAACTCGGTAAGGTCATAGAGCATGGGCGGCGGAGTTGATTTTTTCGTCCGCTTCACTTCCTGTACAGTGGCGGTTTTCCCT
>DYBQ01000068.1:8088-12689 GCA_019418545.1 Clostridiales bacterium
TGCCAGTAGCTTGTCGGCCTTTTCCTTGTCAAAAATCCCGGTTTGCCCCTTTTCATCCTGCCAGATGACAAAAAAACGCCCGGCATCGGCCCGAAGCTGCCAGTAATCCCGGGGAACGAATTTGCGGATTTCTTCTTCCCGGCGCACCAGCAATGCCAATGTTGGAGTTTGTACGCGCCCAGCAGAAAGCTGAGCGTTAAATTTACAAGTGAGGGCGCGGGTTACATTGAGCCCCACCAGCCAGTCGGCTTCCGCTCTTGCCTGTGCAGACTGGTACAGATTCCAATATTCCTTTCCATCCCGCAGATGGGCAAAACCATCCCGAATTGCCTTGTCTGTCTGAGAAGAAATCCACAATCGGCGAATCGGCTTGTGGAATCCTGCTTTTTCCAAAATCCACCGGGCTACCAGTTCCCCTTCCCGGCCTGCATCGGTGGCAATCACCAGGGAATCCACCTGTGGGTCGTGGAGACACTTTTTCACCACGCTGTATTGTTTGGCAGTTTGGGGAATGACCTTTAATTCCATTTTTGGCGGCAGCATGGGCAAAGTGTCCATGCTCCACTGCTGATACTGCTTCCCATAGTGCTCCGGGTCTTCCAGCTCCACCAAATGTCCCAGCGCCCAGGTAACGATATATTTTGGCCCCGATAAAAATCCGTTGCCGCCCTGACGGCAGCCCAGAACCCGGGCAATTTCACGCCCTACCGAGGGCTTTTCTGCCAAAACCAGTGTTTTTCCCATGGTATGATTTCCTTTCCTATATAAAATCTGTTATAATCATTTCGCCTGCGGGAACGCCCCTGCAAGCGATTTGCGGGGTTCCCCCTGCACACACTTTGCGCTTTCTTTTTACCCTTTTCTATAGAAAGGATGATTTCATGAATTCCAATATACAACAACGTCTTACCGCTTACTTACTGGAACAGGGGGCCAGCGATGTGGGCTTTTCCATGCCGCCGGATGCAGAGACGGTATTTCCCGGCCTGCCCTATGCGGTGAGCATTGTGGTGCATCTCTCCGATTTTATCATTGACGAAATCGACAGCACTCCCACCCACACCTACTTTAACCACTATCGCAGCGTCAACGCATTTTTAGACCATTTGCTGCTAAAAGCCGGGCTATTCCTGCAAAAAGAGGGCTATCGTTACTGCACGGTAGCTGCTTCCCAAAGCATTAACAAGGACGGTTGGAACTATCAGGGGCGCTACTCTCACAAAAAAGCGGCCACCCTGGCCGGCTTGGGGACTGTGGGCAAGAGCTCTCTGTTTTTACACAAGCAATGGGGCCCTCGGGTACGTCTGGCAACCCTGTTTACCGACTGCCCCTTTATAGTGCCGGAAACCATTTTGCCTTCTCCCTGCCAAAACTGCCATTTGTGTGCAGATGCCTGCCCGGCCGGGGCTATTTCCGGCAAAAGCTGGACACCGGAGCGCACCCGTGAAGAGATGTTCGCCCCGGAAAAATGCAGCAATTATATGAAACGCGCCTTCCAGCACATTGGCCGGGGCGCGGTGTGCGGCATATGTATCCGAGTGTGCCCTATGGCAAAAGGGCTGCCGGAATTATCATGATTTTTTGCCCAGCTTGCGCTTGACTCCGTCTGGGCCAATAACATAGGTGTTTTCCAGCTGGCTGCGCAAATCATTGCGATAGGCGGCGATATACTCCGCGCGCAAAGCTTTCTGCTCCTCTGCCTCTGCTGGGGTTAACCCCTCTCCTTTAGCCTTTTTGGCCAGTTCGTTAATCCGTTTGATTTTCTCATCCTTCATAAAATTGTATTTCCTTTCTGCATTACATAAAGTACGCCCTTTCCGTTTGCCGAAAAGGGCGTCTTTTGCTTATTAAGTTAATTTAATATGCCAGCTGCAACACCAATGCAATGGCAATTCCCAACAGAGCCCCAAACACCGCTTCTATAGGCCGATGTCCCAGAGATTCATTGAGCTCGGGGAATTCTTTTCGAAAAGCGGCGCGTTCTTCTTCCGGCAATTTGGCTTCGACCCGGTCAATCAGTAAATTGAGCGTCCGGGCATGAAGTCCCGCCTCCCAACGAACACCAGTAGCATCATAAATCACAATCAGAGTGAGGATAAAAGCAACTGCAAAAATAGGAGACGAAAAACCATTGTTCAAAAGGGCGGACATGGTAACGGAACAGCTCACCGCTGAATGAGCACTTGGCATGCCGCCAGCTCCTGTAAGACGTTCGAGACGGACCTGTCTGTTTCTGCTAAAATAGTAAATTAATTTAATAACCTGTGCCAATATCCAGGACAACACGCCTGCATTGATTAAAGGGTTGGAAATTAGAATTCGCCAATCCATTTTATCACTCAACTTTCTACATTAACAACTCCGCCCATCAAAACGAGCTTTGTCCGACAATATATCAATCTTATTTTACCCTGATAGAGGTATAATGTCAAACAATTCCGCCGAAAATACGGAAAATCCTTATATTTCTTGCAACTTTTGTTTTTCAAAGTATAATAGATAATAAATCTATCTGATACTGAAAAACTGTTTGATGGTAATTTTAGTTTGAAAAGAGGAATTTCACATGAACTCTATCCCTACTGTAAGTGAAGCCCAAATCCTTTTAGAAGAATACAATCAAGAACCATTTCATCTAAAGCACGCTAAAATCGTTTCTGGAGTACTCGGGTATTTTGCAAAGGAATATGACCCGGAGCACGAGGAGTTCTGGCGTGTGGCCGGGCTGTTACATGACCTTGATTTTGAGCGCTTTCCACAGCAGCATTGCATCAAAGGAAAAGAATTGATGGAAGAGCGGGGGCTGGATTCCAGATTGATTCACGCTATGATGAGCCACGGATGGAATTTGACTACGGATGTAAAACCTGAACATATCATGGAAAAAATTTTGTATGCCACCGATGAACTTACCGGGCTTATCGGCGCTGTTGCTATTATGCGCCCTTCCAAAAGCGTTGTGGATTTAGAGCTGAAATCCGTCAAAAAGAAATTTAAAGACAAAAAATTCGCAGCAGGCTGCTCTCGGGAAGTGATTTCTCAAGGAGCCGAGCTGTTAGGATGGACTTTGGATGATTTAATTTCCCGTACCATTCTTGCAATGCGCAGCCTGCTGCCGGAGATGGACATTTGACGCCGGAGCAGCTTTTGCGCTTTCATGATGCCTGCCATATCGTATTGGAAGGCCGAAAGCCGGAGCAGGGAATTGGAACACTGGGAGAAAAAAGCCTTCATGCTGTACTGAAACGCTACTATCAGCCGGATGAATGCCAGCATGAAAGAAAAATTGGCAGAATGACTGCTGATGCCATTTTATCCGACGGCTCTGTTTTGGAAATTCAAACCCGCGGCTTTTATTCTTTGCGAAAAAAGCTCCCACTATTCCTTGCTCACGCGCAGGTCCACTTGGCTGCGCCTGTTATACAGAAAAAGTGGGTATGCTGGCTGCACCCGGAAACCGGGGAAATCATTTCCCGAAGGCTTTCTCCAAAACGCTATACTCCTATTGACCTTTCCCGTGACCTGGGGTATATCCGGGAATTTTTGCTGCATCCCAGGTTAGTCGTCCATTTTCCTCTGCTGGAAGCCGAAGAATACCGGCTTTTGGATGGCTGGGGAAATGACGGCAAACGGGGCTCGACCCGGTATGAACGGATTCCCCTCAATTTATTGGATGAATGGGTTATGGAAAGCCCACAAGATTATACCGCACTGCTTCCTGATAATCTGCCGGAGGTTTTTACCACAAAAGATTTGGAAAAATCCGCACGGATTTCCAGCAGATGTGCTTATGCAGCTGCGGCAATCTTTCGGGAGACAGGCATTTTGAAAGAATGTGGATATTGTGGACGGGCCAAATGCTATTGCCGCAGTGAAAAAGAAAAAGGTCCTGCTGCCGGACAATGATTTTTCGGCAGCAGGACCTTTTTTATGAATCAGATACCTCTGCGGGCAAGAAGCTTTTAAAAATTAAAAGCAACCCGGCGGTTTTCGACAGGTTTGTTGGATACGGTAAAGTTTATGCTGTCACTTTTGCACTCGGCTTCCATAAAAACCCGCTGGTTTGCGGATTTTCCGCCGCGCCCATAGCCTATCACACACCGTACCTCCGCGTCGTCCGTACATTTTTTGAGCTGCATATAGCCAATGCCCTTGTAGTAATTTTCCCCTTTACAGAAACTATCTAGTCCGTTGTTTCCATATCCATTATTTTCAATCACAATCGAAAAAACGTCAGCCACTCCGCAGGATTGCCATTTCCCGTCTTTCCCCTCATACAGCCACAGATTTCTTTTTTGGGGAATCAGCTCCCAATCCCCTCGACCGGAAGTAAAAAACAGGAATCCGTCCATTTCGATATCAGCCGCTTTTCTCCACTCAAACATGGGGTATACTGTATATACCGCATCCTTACCCTCACGCCCGTCGCTGAAAACGGCCACACTGGCAATCAAATCGTCCTTTGGAATGGTGTTTTTGTCATCTAGTAAATGACTGTCTTCTTCTCCCTGAAATTGCAGCCCGACAAATTTTAATTTAACTATTCAATCCTCAAAAACCATTGATTTTTCAAGGCTTCACGCCTGTTTTTCATTCAAACC
>DYBQ01000069.1 GCA_019418545.1 Clostridiales bacterium
CGCCCCTCATTTCTATTTTATCTCGTTTGTACCCCTTGTACACCGATGTTTACCAGATTCCATATCAAAATGGAATTAAGATTACTGTCACAATAAGCCCTGAAGAAACGGAAGACAATCTTTTCTGGTCAATCGTCCGTGCCACAGAAGGGATGGAACTTTTCCTCCATCACAAAAAAGCAGTGAATCCACGCTTGGTGCTCCACAAACTGGAAGCATATACCGCTGCGCCGCTCGAAGAATTTGAAATCTATAAAGCCAGTCGGCCAGGCTGTTTGTTTTTAACCAGTATGAGCGCAAAGAGCAGAAATCTGGAATATCAGGAAGCCTGTTTTCGAGGATATTTTGACGGACAAGAGCAGCTTTTGTCATCGGGAATGGAAGACTATTTTCTTGGGACTTACTATTTTCAAAAAGGCAAATATCAAAACGACGTTGCCGGCGTAACGCATTTTAAAACCGAAGACTATGAAATAGGCGGGATAACAGAAGAACCTACAGAGTTCAGTGGTTATCGCTTTCATACAGATGACCCAATTTTCTTCTCTGAAAATTTCCGAATGACCCTTAAGTGTGGGGAAAGGCTGAGAGAATATACGTTTCACAATCCGCAGCCAACCACTTATAACATCTATGTATTGGCTTATGAATTTGATGAACTGCAATAAATGCACAGAAGAATCTTTATAATGGAAGCCCGGGGATTTATCCCCGGGCTTTTTTATGCAAATATATATTAAAAAGAAAAAGAACCCTGTGACAAAAAGCACTTTAAAATTGTAGTGGCAGCACAGTATAATAAATTGCATTACCCAGGCAAGTAATAAATTTTTTTTAGCTGAAACTTTTTGGTGCAGAAAGACATCTATTATATGGAGAAAAATTAAACAGGTGAGGAGTTGAAGATATTGGAGTCTGATAAGCGGAAAAAAAGGCATAGCAAAAAATATCGGCGATATCGGCTAAAAAAGCGCTTAGAACTCATTATAATAAGCTTGGGAATCATTGTTTGTGGAATCGCGATTCTGTCAGCAATTCCTGTTATGATAGAATCAATTGCAGTATCCGCAGGACAAGCTGTGGATTCGCCGGGAATATCGGGCAATGAGGTGTCTGAGAAAGAAAATGAAAATATTTCTCAAATAGCAATCCCAAACAATACTCCAAAACCGGAAAATTCTTCAAGTCCTGCTTCCTCCGAAAAGACAGGCTCATCAACGGCGGATGATACAGAAACCTCTTCGCAGTCATCGGAATCGGTATCATCTGTATCGGGATATGATTATAGCCGCCCTGTACCGGAAAGCGAAAAAAAGGGGGTGGAATATTTTGATGATGCTGTCTTTATCGGCGACTCCAGGGAAGAAGGTTTTGTCCTCAATGCAGGATTATCCAATGCAACAGCTTATACACATAAGGGATTGATGGTGGATACTGCCTTTACAAGCCCTGTGTTTACAGTAAATGGAGAAAAGCTGTCTGCAACGGAAGCCCTTGCCAAAACAGAGTTCAAAAAAGTATATTTACAGTTTGGCACCAATGAAGCCGGGTGGGTTTATAGCAATGTATTTATTCAAAAATATGAAGAACTGATTGATACTATCAGGCAAATCAACCCGGATGCATTGATTTATGTCCAGTCAATTTTACCTGTCAGCGAAACCACATCCAAAACCCACGAGTTTGTCACCAAAAGCAAGTTGGATGAATACAACCGTTTGCTGCAGGAAATGGCAGAGGAAAAAAAGGTGTTTTATGTCAATGCAGCTGAATGTATGGCAAACAGCAAAGGGTTCCTGCCAGAAGAGGCTGCCTTTGATGGGATTCATCTAAAAAAGGATTATTGCCTCAAATGGCTGGACTATCTCTGTACACACACTGTTTTATCATGAATTTTATGGAAAGAAGGATTTTATCATGAAAAAAGTATTTTGTGTTTTATCGGCAATTGTTTTAATTTCTTTGGCTGGGTGTGCTTCTCAGGGAAGCATTGATGATGGTGAGGCTTTGGCCAAGGATTTGGCAGAAAAAATCACCTATCAAGACCAGCTGAGTCTGATGGATGAGGCTATGGCAAAGCAGCTCTATGGCATTGAAGATGCAGAGGCGATTTGGGTTTATGCTGGCAGCGGCGCAACAGCAGAAGAGGCAGCTGTTATTCAGATGCAGGATGAAAATTCTGCCAAAGATGCTTTGCAGAAAGCGGAAGAACGAGTAGACAGTCAGAAAACCGCTTTTGAGTCGTATGTCCCGGAAGAAATTCCAAAGCTTGAAAAAGCTGTGGTATCCCAATATGGAGAATATGTGGTGCTATCTGTCAGCGATACTCCAGAAGAAGCCAAAAAAATAATTGAGCAGCATTTACAATGAGCGGAGATGGAGAACAGTGGGGCAATATCATGAGGATTTGGAGCTGATAGATTTTATTCGAGAAAATCAGGAAGCGTTTTACCGAATTGCCTATAGCTATGTAAAAGAACAGGAGACGGCATTGGATTTGGTGCAGGACGCGATTGTACTGGCACTGCAAAACCGGCATACGCTCCGAAAAGCTTCCTGTACAAAAAGTTGGTTCTATCGAATCCTGGTGAACGAATGCCTTGGATATTTGAGGAAAGAAAAGAAACGGGCTCTTTTTTTCCAAAAAACACGCAATGAAGCGTATCATAAACAGCAGGAAATCGGTATAGGGGATACCTGTACCGATTTGTATGCTGCTTTGGATAAGCTTACTCCTGAAATGAAAACGGTTGTATTGCTGCGATTCTTTGAAGATATGAAGCTGGAAGAAATTGCAGCAGTTCTCAAAGTCAGTCCTAACACGGTGAAAAGCAGATTATATCGGGCGCTGAAACTTCTTAAAATAAAACTGGAGGTGGAGTGAGTGACTGGAAAAGAAAAATATGAAAGTATTCCAATTCCTGGAAATCTGAAACAAACAGTAGAAAATGCCATTGCATATGGATTGATGACCAGTAAACACACATACCGCTTTACAGGGAATTTGTGGAAACGGAGGATAGCAGTAACCGCTGCTTGTCTGGTGCTTTTTGTCTGTCTTTTAAACTGCAACCCATCGTTGGTTTTGGCTGTAGAAGAAATACCGGTATTAGGACAAGTGTTTCAGGTGTTTGTTTTTCGTGAAATTCATCAACAAGAGGAGTTTCAATATATTGATGCAGTAATTCCCGAAATACAATATGATTCAGATTCTCAAATGGAGAACCGAGTCAATTTAGAAATCAGAAGTTTGATTTATGAGGAATTGCAAAGAAGCGAAAAACGCGCAGAGGAGTATTATCAGGCATTTACTCAGACAGGCGGGAATCCAGAAGATTTCCATCCCATTTCTGTTACGATTGACTATGAAGTGAAATCTGTGACAGAAAAAATGGCTTCATTTGTGATTAGCAAATGCGAAACGTTGGCCAGTGCATATAATATCCAGTATTTTTATAATATTGATTTGGAAACCGGAGATTATATAACGTTACAGGACTGGTTAGGACCAGAGTACCGACAAATTGCGTCACAAAGTATTCAAAAGCAGATAGAGGGCTGGCCTAAAGAAAAGCAGGAGATGGTGTTTCCTGAAACTGATTTAGAAAATCTGATTACAGAAAACAGGAATTTTTATATTGATACCAAAGGCCGAGCAGTTGTCGTATTTGATAAATATGAAATTGCTGCAGGTGCTGCGGGAATTTTAGAGTTTCCAATTGAAGCGGAAAATGTAGAAACAGGAGAATAAAAATGAAAGCAGTGACTGGGGTACGGGCTATCCCGGTCACTGCTTCGTTTTTGATGAATAGATGCTCACTTGAGCGCGTGAAAAAACAAAAAAAGAATAGATGAATTAGACGTAAATTTTATAAACAATACAATGCGTTGTTTGAATATGTTTTGTTGCTAAAATTTCGATGAATGAAATTATTTTTCAAAAAATTGTTTTAAAATTTCAACACTCTTTGAGTCATTATTTTTTTTAAGCCAAGTACCATAAATTTTCCAGTAATACGGTTCTTTAAATGGAATGGCTTTTAGTCCTTGATAGTTTGTTTGAGGAAATGCAGGGCATACAGCCACACCGATTTTTTGTTTACATAATCTGTACAGAGTATCTCCGTCCATGGTTTTCGCTCGTATTTGAGGAACAAATCCCTTAATATGACACATCTGTACAAAGTCATAATAAATATGGAATTGTTCATTCATCATGACCATATCTTCATCTTCAAGCATTTCAATACTGGCATATTCAAGATTCCAAAAC
The DNA here is from genome assembly GCA_019418545.1 of Clostridiales bacterium. GTDB lineage: Bacteria > Bacillota > Clostridia > Oscillospirales > Acutalibacteraceae > Heritagella_A. The sequence goes on from DYBQ01000069.1 coordinate 4,274, forward strand.
GGATGGCCTTCATAAACAAGCAAAACAATCGGAATACTGGCCACTATAGTCTGTTCCAGATAGGGGCTTTTTATATTAGAGGTGACAAAACCATAGTCCAAAGCTCCTTTTTCAAGTTGCAAAAGTACTTTATCATTTTCAAATTCACACCAACCAATTTTAAACTTTGAATGATTGTTGATAAATTGAAAAAGCTTTTCAAATGCTATCACTTTCAGCGTACCGTTAGCAAAACCGATTTGAAGCTCATTACTGCCTCTATTCATTTTATAGATTTGCCTTTTCATTTCTTGAATATCTTGTAAAATTTTCCTGCTCTTTTGATACAAAAATATACCGCTTTGGGTTGGTATCATTCCAGATTTGGTTCTAGTAAATAGTTGGCAATCCAGTTCTGCTTCTATCCCTTTTATAATTTTTCCTAATCCTTGAGGGGAAATGTACAGTTTTTGAGCAGCCGTTCTAATATTTCCTTCTTCGAATACGATTTGAAAGTAATATAGATTTTTCGTGTCCATTTTATTCCCTCCATATTACTGGATTATAACACAGATATATGTTTTTGTTAATAACTTTTGAAATATGGTTTAATTTCAGACGAGAAAACGGGAAAGGACATATAACAAGAATCATTCAGAAAATAATTCAAATTTACAAAAAATAATTACCATAAAAAACAGCTTGCAAAACGGTTGAAATACTCCGTTTTTGCAAGCTGTTTTTATAACAAGGGCTTTGATAACAGCCCCCAATTTTTTATTAAATATGATTTGCCACTTCAAAAGCATCCCATATTGCATACATAATATTGGAAACTTTCTTGGCGTCGCCCAGCAGATAAATTTCAGGAACTTCAAATTCCAGCTGCTTATAAAGCTCGTTTTCTTCCTTATAGCCAACTGCCAGAATTACGCTGTCGCAGGCAATTTCCTTGGTTTCCTCGCCGCATGTAACGGTTAACTTGCCATTTTGATAGCTTTGGACCTTAGAGTTGGTATAAACATCAATATTGTTAAAGGGAATCAGAGCTTCCAGCATTTCGTGGTTAGCCGCACACAACGGTCCATTAACCGCTATCAGCTTGTCCATTGCCTCTACAATGGTAACTTTTTTCCCATGCTGTGCCAGCCAAAGAGCCGTTTCGCAGCCTACTAATCCACCGCCTACAATAACCGTAGTATTGCCGCAGTCTTTCTCCTTTAAAAGCACCTGTGCTGCCGTAAACACTTTGTCATCATCGCCAAGAGAGAATACCTTCGGCTTGGAACCCGTTGCAATAATCACAGTGTCACAGCCAGATGCAAGAACTTTTTCGCTGGTCAGTTTCTCATTCAGGTGAACTTCCACCTGTAATCTCTTCAGCTCATTGGTATACCAAGCGGCTAATGCTAAATCATCTTCCTTAAATTCAGGAGCGCCACCAGCAATCAGATTACCGCCCAATCTGTCGCTCATTTCATAAACTATGGGTTCATGCCCTCTAATGGCAAGAACTCTGGCAGCCTCGCAGCCAGCAACACCACCGCCTACAATCAGAACCTTTTTCTTTTTCAAAATGGGTTCATATGCAGTCACTCTTTCTCTTGCAGCCTGGGGATTCACCGCACAGTTAATCATAGAATAGGAAGCCACTCGACCCATACAGCCTTCCTGGCAGGAAATGCAGGGACGAATTTCGCTCATTCTGCCAGCTCTCACTTTATTACAATAATCTGGGTCTGCCAATAAAGGTCTGCCCAAATCTATCACATCACATTCCCCGTTTTCAATAGCCTCAAGAGCCATATCAGGGTTATCCATACGACCTGCGCAGAATACAGGGATGTTGACAACTTCCTTTACCATCTTACAATACTTACGATATAACCCCTTTTCTTGATACATCGGGGGATGATTCCACCACCAAGCATCGTATGTGCCTACATCCGTATCAAGGGCATCGTATCCGTAGCTTTCGAGAAGCTTTGCAGCCTCCAAACCTTCTTCAATATCTCTGCCCTTTTCTTCAAATTCTTCTCCGGGAAGCGCACCAACTCTCCAGTCCTTTATCATGCTCTTTAGGCTGAAACGCAAGGTAACCGGGAAATCAGCGCCGCAACGCTTTTTAATTTCTTCCACAACTTCCTTTGCAAATCTCAGTCTGTTTTCCAGAGAACCGCCATATTCATCGGTTCTGTGGTTAAACATGGAAATCGCGAACTGATCCAACAGATATCCTTCATGCACAGCATGAATTTGAACGCCATCAAATCCTGCACGTTTTGCATGGAAAGCAGCGTCGCCAAACTGTTTGATTATCAGGTGAATTTCATCTACTGTAATGGCACGGCAAGTTTTATCGAGCCAGCGATGAGGAATTTCAGACGGCGCAATAGGAGGAATATCACCTACATTGGTGGGGATGGTAACACGGCCAAAACCAGCAGACAGCTGAAGGAAAATTTTACTTCCATATGCATGCACACGTTCTGTCATTTCGCGGCTTGTTTTGACAAAATGTACGGGCTTATATAGTGGATTTGGTACTGTGGAAGGGTCTTGCTTTTCTACAAATTGGTCAAAGAAAGTAACACCTGTAATAATTAAGCCCGTGCCACCTTTTGCACGTTCTGTATAGTAATCAATGCCTCTTTGATTCCAACCTCCATTTGCATCTGCCAAGCCAAGTGGGCCCATTGGCGCCATTGCAAAACGGTTTTTTATTGTAACTCCGCCAACCGTTATAGGGGAAAACAATTTTTGATATTTCATAAGCAAAGTTCTCCTTTCCTTGTTTTATATAGCAGTGTTTGCGTATGTAATTATAGCACATTTAAAGAATGTTATGTGGAAACTATTTGTTTGCTTGCCGAAAAAATTTTTTCCTATAAAAAGAAGAAATGAACCGAACTAATAAAAACGGACAATAGAAAAACCTCCTGATGTAGAAAAATAATATGTTCCATTTATGAGGGAAAATGAAATCATCCTCCCGGAGAAGCCCCGTTGGAGCATAATATTGATAAGTTTGTTATGAGACACTAAAAATCTTTCCACTTCAAAACCAATAATCGGGGTGCCCACGCAAAAATTGGCGTCAAAAAATCTCCAAAATTTTACAGACAGTTACGTAGATTTTACCTCTTCCTGCCGGTAAATTTTTCATACATCTTTATACTGAATAATAAAGACTGTATTCAGAGAATTGCAATGCACTCTGAGCGGTATGGCTCACCCTGCCGGAACAAACGAGAAATGGAGATGTCGAGGGATTCATATGCAAAAGAAACTCTTTCAAAAAACACTGAGCATCTGTCTGGCGCTGTCCATCATGATTGGACTTCTGCCACAGGTTCCAGTATTGGCAGCAGAGGACGCGCTGAAAATCTGTGTAATCTCGGATACACATTATTATCCGCTGACCTATGTTTCCGACTGTGAGGATTATCAGACCTATGTTAACGGCGACCCCAAGATGTTGGCAGAATCCGGTTCTGTGCTGGATTCCGCTGTAGAGATGATTGAAAAAGACCAGCCAGACATTGTTCTGGTTTCCGGCGACCTCACCAAGGACGGCGAGAAAAAAGGCCATCAGGAATTTGCCGCAGAAATGCAGCAGATTGAAGACCAGACCGATGCGGAAGTTTTTGTCATTAACGGCAACCACGATATTTACAATTATCTCGACGCCTGTACTTTTGAAAACGGCAAAAAGGAAAACACCGAAACGGTTACTCCGGCTGAATTCAAGGAAATTTACGCAAACTTCGGTTATAACGGAGAATTTGACGCGGAATATTACACCCCTCCTCAGGGAAAACAGGCAGGCGGGCTCTCTTATGCCGCTTCTTTTGGAAACTATGTGATTTTGGCACTGGATTCCGGCATGTACAGCCCGGACGCTACCGGCATGGAAACCAACGAGCACATTACCGCCGGACGGGTGGACGAAGACCTGCTGGTTTGGGCGGTTTCTCAGATTCAGAAAGCCGAAGCGGAAGGAAAAACCGTCATCGGCCTGATGCACCACGGACTGGTTCCCCATTTTGATATGGAGGATGAAGTGCTCAGCGAGTATGTGGTGGAAAATTGGGAAGAAACCGCCACTGCATTGGCAGACGCCGGCCTGCGGTATATCTTCACCGGCCATATGCACGCCAATGATATTGCCGAATATACTACTGTCAACGGAAACCACCTCACCGACGTGGAGACCGGTTCTCTCTCTTCCTGGGGTTCCCCTGTACGCAGTGTTACTTTTTCCAAAGGTGAAAAACTGAACGACGGCACCAACCGTACTCGTGAGACCTTTACCGTCAGCAGCGAAAGTATCAAATCCATTGTCTTCAACGGAGAAGTCATCGAGGATTTTCCCGCCTATACCATGGATAAGCTCTATCCGGAAACCATGCTGAACAACATGGCAAACGGTATGCTGGTTCCCATCCTGAAGCAAATCAGCGAAAAGGGGATTCGGGAATTTATTTCGGAAATGGCACCGGAGCTGGATATCAACGGCATGATTCTCAGCATGGTGCAGGACAGTTTGAAAGGTGGCATGCAGCTGGAACTGGGTTCCGGTATCGGCCGTGTCAATGTCAGCTATCGAAACGGCGGGATTCAGCTTTCTCCTTCTGGTACAGCCGGTCTGATTGGAGATATGACCATCACCGACGCGCAGATTATTGAAATGGTGGATGACCTGCTGAATAAAGTCGAAACTCGCTATATTGACAACCCCGATTATCTATTGAATAAAATCGATGAAATCGTCACGAAGGTTTCCAATTTTGGCGTAGCCTCTCTGGGAACGCCGGAAGAAAAAAGTCTGTACGATTTGGTCGTCCTGATTCTCATTAACCACTATCAGGGCGCAGAAAACCCGCCGGAATGGGTAGAAGAGGCTCGCGCTTATATCCAGAGCGGCGAAATTATTTCCAATCTCATCGACATGCTGCTGGACGAAGTCATGGTGATTGTCGATGACCTGACTACCAACCTTTCTATCGATACCGGTATTGCTTTCAGCGGTGTCTGGAAAATCGCCATCGATGCCAAAACCGACAACGGAAACCTGAAAGCCATTTTGGACATGGCCGGTCTGGATGTCCGTACCCTGATTGAAGGCCTCCTCAACGAATACATGAGCGAAAGTTTTCTCACCGGTATGGGCGGTCTGATTGACGATGTGGCCAGCTCCATGCTATATGACGATACGCAGGACGATGGAGAAAACGGAGAATCCAGAACCATTGTATTTGATGGAACGGTACAGAAACCGGAGCCTTCCGCAGAAAACGGGCTTCTTCCCGAACAGGTAACCATGACCTTTGGTTCGGATGCGGAAACAGGCCGGGCTTTTAGCTGGTATACCGGAACCATGGTGGACAGCGGTGCCGTACAACTCTCCACTTCCCCGGATTTTTCCGGTGCACAAACCATTACAGCCAACACTACGGAGGTTGTAAAACCCAAAACGCTCCTGAATTTGGGACTGATTACGACTTATGCCACCAAAAAAGTCAACCGGCATACCGCCGAAGTCGAAAATCTGGAACCCGGCACCACTTACTACTACCGGGTGGGCTCTCCGGAACAGGGATATTGGAGTGAAACAGTTTCCTTCACCACCGACGGAGTGCAGGACGATTCCTTTACCTTTATCAATGTCAACGACTCGCAGGGTATGGTTCAGTCGGATTATGAGACCTATCTCAACACGCTGGAACAGGCGGATGAAATGTTCCCCGACGCCTCCTTCCTGCTCCATGGCGGTGACTTTGTAGACGACGGCAGCAACGAAAACTACTGGAGCTGGGTGCTGGACAATCAAGTTTCCATGTCTCTGCCCATCACGCCGGCAGCTGGTAACCACGAGGATAAATCCGACGTGGAGGGTGTCACCACTCCCAATGCGCTGATGTCCCATTTTAACTTCCAGAACCTTCCCGAACAGGATACCGATACCGGTGTGTACTATTCATATGAATACGAAAACGCCACCTTTATTATCCTGAACACCAATGATGTGACTGTTGACGGATATCTCTCCGATGCACAATATGACTGGGCTTATGAAACTGCCAAAAATGCCGGTACGGAATGGAAAATTATCCTGCTGCACAAATCCCCCTATTCCAACGGCCCTCATGCGCAGGACGACGATGTCGCAGCTATCCGCAGCCAGTTGAATCAGCTTTCCGCAGAATGTGATATTGACCTGGTGCTTTCCGGTCATGACCATGTGTACAACCGCACCCCCTGGCTGTCCTATGGGGACATCCAGCAGGTGGAAACCCAAACCACCACCTATGAGGGCACCAACTATGAAACTGCCATTGAGCCGGACGGCACCCTGTTCCTGATTGCCGGTACTGCCGGTGTCAAAAATTATGTACAGGAAGCTTTGCCGGAAATTCCCAGTGCTGTAGCACTGGATTTGGATTGCCCGGTGTATACCGGATTTACCATTGACGGTGATTGCCTGTACTATGAAGCCTATAAAGTGGAAGACGGAAAGAGCGTAAAGATTGACAGCTTTGCCATCGACAAGGAAAAAGAAGAAGTAACCCCTGACTGGGAAAAAGTCGTCGCAAAAATCGAAGCACTTCCCGATATTCCCGAACTGAGCCACAAAACCGCAGTGGAAGAAGCCCGCGCCGCCTATGATGCGCTCAGCGGCGAGGACAAGGGAAAGTCACCAATTACGAAAAACTTCAGCAGGCGGAAGCGATTATTAAGGCGCTGACCAACATTCAGAACGGCCAGACCGTTACCGTCAGCAGCAAAAAAGAATTCGTCAACGCACTGAACAATTCCAATGTTACTACCATTATTGCAAACGGCACGATCGAATTTGAGAACTTCTGGGGCAACGAGCGGGAATATACCATATCCCGTGATCTGACCATCCGGGGCTCCGGCGTTCTCCGGTATGTGGAATTCCATGTAACCAATGGCGCAACACTGGTGCTGGACGACAGCATTTATATCAACGATACTCGTTCTCAGGGTTCTACTTATGGCTCTCTGAATCCCATTGAAGTCTATGCAAACTCCACCCTGATTACCCGAGGCAGCGCACAGCTCCGAACCGAATACGGACGCAGTGGAGCCGAAGATGGCCACGGTATTAAGCTGATGGAATCCGGCGCAAAAGCCTATCTGAACAGCTCCGGCAGTGTCTGGGGTGCGGAAGGCGCCGTGTATTCTCCCGCTTCCGGCACAGAAATCGTCATCAACAACGGTACTTATGGCCGCAAAAACGACAACCATCGGGCAGTGGATACCTACGGTGATCTGGAAATCAACGGCGGCACCATCCGCAATTTGTGGGTAAGTTCCAAAAGCACACTGCACCTGAACGGCGGTGAGCTGAACAACGGCAGCGAACTGAATCCCCAGGTTCCCCTGGACATCGAAGGCACCGCTTATGTCACCGGCGGTAAAGTGGTGCCGCTGAACGGCCAGTCGGTGGACCTCAATAATACCGGCAAAATGCACATCCTCACAAATGGTTCCGGTGCACTGGATCTGGGCAATAACGTAAAGCCCTGGACAGGCAATGTGCAGACCGACAACTACAAGGATGTGACCGTTTCCTACACTGATATCAACGGCTTCGGCAATAGTGACGGTATTTATCAAACCACCTCTTCTGCCAATACCCCTGAAGGGCTTGCCGCTGCCGGCGGTACACAGATGGAGACTTCCGCTCAAAACGGTGTTATGTCCGCCACTCTGCCTCAGGGCCTGAACATTGTATACGGCAAATATTATTTGGTAGGCGGTGGAAAAACGGCTCCTTCCGGCATCACCGGAACCGGCGGCAGCGCCCAGATGATTGTTTACGGCACTACCCGGCTGATTGAAAACAACGACGTCACCCATGTGAAAATTGAAGGCGATGAAAACCGTGCAGTTGTCTTTGAAGAAGGAATGCAGATTCGCCTGACCGGCAAAACACTGCCCGCCAATGCCTTTGACAACGCAGTACAGTGGGAATCCTCCGACGAGGAAATCGCTACCGTCAACAGCAAGGGCGTGGTAACCCTCCACAAGGCCGGAAAAGTCACCATCACCCTGCGTTCTGTTTCCAATCCCAACGCCACCGATACCGTTACGATTTTCGCAGCAACCATGAGTCTGAATGGTCCCGATTCTCTGGACGAGCATACCAATATCGCTCAATACA
>DYBQ01000007.1 GCA_019418545.1 Clostridiales bacterium
ACATAGTACGGCTTCGGCTCTTCCCTCCATGGAAGAATCCTTCGTGTGCTGTCATACCACTGTAAAAGAAGAGCTGGAAGCTCTTTTAGATTTTTTTGGCTGAAATCTATGGTATCAGAGGACATATCGTCACCTTCTTTATAAAATTTAAAATAAATCTTTAAAAATTATATAAAATGTTGTATACTAAATCATAAGAAAAATCGGATTCTGTTAAGCAGGATTCGAAATGAAAACGGAGGATTTTCCATGCTGGATTCTGTCAATATGAAAACTACGGTTACCAAAGACGAGTTTAAAAAGCAATCCAAAAAGCTGGAAAAGGAGCTGGAAACCCTTCCCCAGCAAATTAAGCAGGCTCAAATTCCGGTGATTATCCTGTTCGAAGGATGGGGGGCAGCCGGTAAGGGCGGTATTATTTCCGATTTAATTTTGAACTTTGACCCCAGAGGATTTAAAGTCTATTCTACCGCGGAGCCAACCGAAGAAGAAAAACGCCATCCTCCCATGTGGCGCCATTGGAAAAACCTTCCCGAAAAAGGGCTAATGGCCATCCTGGACAGAAGCTGGTATCAGGATGTTTCCATCGCCCGGGTGGAGGATGACCTTTCTGATGCGGAAAACCTGCGCCGGATGAACAACATCAATACTTTTGAAAGACAACTGACGGATAACGGCTATTTGGTATTAAAATTTTTCCTGCATATCAGCCAAAAAGAGCAAAAAGCTCGTTTTGACAAGCTGGAAGATGATAAAAATACTGCTTGGCGGGTAACAGAGAAGGACCGCTGGCGCAACAAGCACTATAACCTTTACTATCGGACATTGGACGAAATGCTGGAATATACCAATACTCCCAATGCTCCCTGGCATGTAGTGTGCAGCAACGACAGCCAAGCCGCGCTGCTGAGTGTATATCGGACAGTGGTGGATGCCGTACACGAAGCCATTGAAGCCAAAAAACAGGGTCTTTCCATCAGCAGTGCCAAGGGGATTCCCGCTCCAAAACCTTTTAATACGGTACACACGCCTTTGCTGTCTGAAATCACACTGGAAGACAAAACCATTACGGAAGAAAAGTATAAAAAGGAACTGTCCCGGCTGCAAAAAAAGCTAAACGCCCTGCATTACAAACTCTATCGCCGTAAACTGCCGGTTATTGTTGCCTATGAGGGCTGGGACGCTGCCGGAAAGGGCGGCAATATTAAGCGTATTTCTGCGGCACTGGACCCAAGAGGCTATGAGGTAATTCCTATTGCCGCTCCCACAAAGCCAGAGCTCAACCGGCATTATCTGTGGCGGTTTTGGACGAAAGTCCCTAAGACCGGCCATATTGCGATTTTTGACCGTACCTGGTATGGGCGGGTCATGGTGGAACGGATTGAAGGTTTCTGTACGGAAGATGACTGGAAACGTGCTTATCAGGAAATCAATGAGTTTGAGCGGGAACTTACCGATTGGGGCGCTGTAGTTGTAAAATTCTGGATTCACATTGACCAGGATGAACAGCTGCGCCGCTTTACCGATAGGCAAAACACCCCTGAAAAGCAGTGGAAGATTACCGATGAAGACTGGCGTAACCGGGAAAAATGGCCTCAATATGAGATTGCCGTCAATGATATGCTGCAAAAGACTTCTACAGAATTTGCTCCCTGGTATATTATTGAGAGCCAGGATAAAAAATATGCCCGGATTAAGGCGTTAAAAATTTTGATTAAAGCCATTGAAGAAGCACTGAAAAAATAAAATTCCCATAGAAAAGGGCCGGCCTGTGATGTGCCGGCCCTTGATTTTTATTGCTGGGGTGGATTACAAAAATGTCTTATAGTCCTCATAGTTCCGGCGCAAAAGTTCCGGGGTATTCAGTCCATAAGGGCAGTGATTGACGCAGTGGTTGCAGTGGATGCAGTTGTCGATGCGAGCCATCATTTCCTGGGTTTCTTTTGTAAGATGACCGGAGGTGGGGGAGCGGCGCAGCAGCAAAGACATTCTCGCCGCTGTTGGAATGTCGATTTTTGCCGGACATGGCAGGCAGTAGCCGCAGCCCCGGCAGAAATCACCAATCAGCTCCTTGCGGTCATGAGCAATCAGTTCCCGGATTTCTTCGGTCATCACCGGCGGGTTTTCTATGTAGGAAAGGAACTCGTCCAGTTCCTTTTCCCGCTGTACGCCCCAGATGGGAAGTACATTGTCAAACTGAGCAAGATAGGCATACGCAGCATCGGAGCGGGTAATCAGCCCACCGGACAAAGCCTTCATGCAGATAAATCCCACATTTTTCTCTTTGCACAGGTGTACCAGCTCTTCGTCTTTTTCGCTGGCCAGATAGCTAAAGGGGAATTGCAGGGTATCATACAATCCTGATTCCACAGCTTCTTTTGCCACCGGTCCCCGGTGATTGGTAAGGCCGATAAAGCGGATTTTTCCCTGTTGTTTGGCTTCCAGCATCGCCTCATACAAGCCGGTACCGTCGCCGGGCTTGGGGCAGAAAGCAGGGTTATGGAACTGGTAAATATCGATATAGTCGGTTTTTAAAAGGCGCAGGCTGGTCTCCAAATCCTTCCAAAATCCCTCCACGGTGGTGGAAGGGGTTTTGGTGGCGATAAACAGCTTGTCCCGCATTCCTTCAAAGGCATAGCCCAGTTTTTCTTCGCTGTCGGTATAGCTGCGGGCAGTGTCAAAAAAGGTGATGCCACCGTCAAAGGCTTTTCGCAGCAGATAAGCGGCGTCCTCTTTGGAAACGCGCTGCACTGGCAGAGCGCCAAAGCCGTTTTTGTCGGTGGTAATACCGGTCCGTCCTAAAGTTACAGTTGGCATGGGGATTCCTCCTTTGTTGTATTATGAAATAGATTGCATAAAAGTTGTTTGGAATACTATCGGTATGATAGGAGCTGTCAGATTATTTGTAACTAAGCAATGAATCGGAAGACATTGGGTTCTGGTCTTACTCTTTAATATATTGCCTGTCAGTCACCGGAACATCATCTGAAACAAATCTTTCCACTTTCATGTGCAGGTTATATTTTTCTCGAAGTTCCATAATCTTCTGCATCATTTCCGTACCATGATGTATGTCTATTGCTTCTTGATTTTCCCAACTATCGATAAGCAAAACCGTTTCCTCATCTTCCGCAGGATAAAAATATTCATATTTCAGGTTGCCTTTTTCTTTTCGGATTGCTGCAACAACACCGCTGGACATCATTTCTTCAGCAAACTTGCGGGCTGAACCGTTTTCCCCTGAATAATATATATTTACCGTTATACTCATAATAGATTCCTCCATATAGCGCATATAAAAACTGTCGCAAGGCGGATTTGCTTTCAAAACTCGGTCACACCTATTCACTCAAATATGCCTTTTCGATAGGGAGTACTCTGTAAAGCGCTCTTTATCCTTTTGCGTCATACCACGTTTTTCCGATATTGGCGTCGGCCACCATGGGCACCGAAAGCTGGACAGCGTTTTCCATTTCCTCCTTGAGCAGAGCGGCCACCTGCTGGGCTTCCTCCTCGGGAGCCTCTACAATCAGTTCATCGTGTACCTGCAAAATTAAACGGGCACGAAGATTTTCCTTTTCCAGCCGGTTTTCTACCCGAATCATAGCCAGCTTGATGATGTCTGCTGCCGCTCCTTGAATGGGCATATTTCGAGCCACCCGCTCTCCAAAAGCGCGCATATTATGATTACTGGAACTCAGCTCCGGCAGATAGCGGCGCCGTCCAAAAATGGTTTCCGAGTAGCCTTTATCCTTGGCTTCGGCCACTACTCTCTCCATATAGTCGCGAACACCGGAATAATGCTCCAAATAGGCATTGATATAATCGGAAGCTTCCTTCCGGCTGACCCCGATATCCTGAGACAGGGAAAAGGCACCGATTCCATATACGATACCGAAGTTGACAGCCTTTGCCCGGGAGCGCATCAGCGGAGTGACCATTTCGGGGGGCATATGGAAAACCTGCGCCGCAGTTGCCCGGTGGATATCTTCGCCGTTTAAAAACGCATCAATCATGTTTTTATCATTGGCTACATGAGCCAGAACCCGGAGCTCAATTTGGGAATAGTCAGCGTCTACCAGCACCCAGCCGGGACGGGCAGTGAAGAAACGGCGAAGTTCCCGTCCCAGCTCTGTGCGGACAGGGATGTTTTGCAGATTGGGCTCTGTGGAGCTGATACGGCCGGTACGGGTTTCGGTTTGGTTAAAGCTGGAATGGATGCGGCCATCCTCTCCGATGACTTTTAACAGGCCGTCGCAATAGGTGGACTTGAGTTTCGTAAGGGTGCGATACCGCAGTACCCGCTCCACTACCGGGTGGTCATATCGCAGCTTTTCCAGCACGTCCACGTTGGTGGAATATCCGGTCTTGGTTTTTTTGCCATGGGGAAGACCCAGCTTGACAAACAGTGCTTCTCCCAGCTGTTTGGGGGAATTGATGTTGAACTCGTATCCCACTTCTTCAATGATTTGCGCCTGCACCTCATTGACTTCCTTTTGCAGTGTAATACCAAACGCACGAATCCCTTCTGCGTCTACACCAAAACCTTCTGCCTCCATTTTTGCCAGCACCCGGGCAAGGGGCATTTCCATGGTTTCCAGCAGCGAGCGCTGGTCATTCTCGTCAATAGCACGAATCAACCGGTCACACAAAGCTGGCAAAACCGCTGCCTCCCGGCACTTTTCGTCTTCCAGAGCCGGTAAGGGCAGCTGATACTCCTGCGCCAAACGCAAAATACTGTATCCACTGGCGGAAGGGTTCAGCAGGTATGCCGCCAGCATGGTGTCCATTCCACTTCCTTCCCACGGAATCCCCATTTTGAGAGCAGTGGAAGGAAGTTTTTCAAGCGCGGCAAAAAACGGCTTGCTGTCGTGGAGATTCTTACGAATCAGCGGATTTTTACACAATGCCCGCAAAAATACTGCATCTGCATGGATTTTATAAATTGTATTTTTATAATTTAACAAGACATATTGTATAGATTTATCTTCTCCATACAAAGGGACAAAGTCTGCCCGTTTCTGTTCCTCTAAAAGAGGGAGCAAAGCAGCACCATCTTCATATTCCCGCACTTCTGGCAGAGGCATTTCTGTTGTTTCTTCCTCTGCTGCACCTGAAAGAGATTCCTCTTCAAGCTCCAGCTTTTTGAGCAAAGAAAATAATTCCAGCTTGGCCATGAGGCGTGCTGCCGCTGCTTTATCGCCGGGCTTTGGCAGATAATGCTCCAGGCTTGTGTCAATGGGCGCATCCCGACGAATCGTGCCCAGCTCATAACTTAAGAAAGCGGACTCTTTTCCAGCTTCCAACTTTTTTCGCATACCGGGCTTGATATCCAGCTCTTCCAGATGCTCATAAATATACGAAAGGCTGCCGTATTTTTGAATGAGTTCTCCCGCACCTTTGGGGCCAATTCCTGCAACCCCGGGAATATTATCGGACGAATCCCCCTGAATAGCTTTAATATCCACCATTTGTGGCGGAGTAACGCCATATTCCTCTTTTACTCTGGCTTCGTCATACAGCGTTACCTGGGGCTGGCCAAATTTGGTGGCCGCAAGGCGCACACTGACATGGGGAGCCACCAGCTGCAGGCTGTCACGGTCCCCGGTTGCAATCAAGCACTCGTTTCCTGTATCCTCACAGGCTTTTGCAAGGGTTCCCAAAATATCGTCTGCCTCAAAGCCTTCGCACTCAATCAGCGGATACCCCAAATTTGTGAGCAGCTCTTTGAGGGTGGGCATTTGCTGTGCCAGCTCCGGGGGCATCCCCTTACGCTGGGCTTTATATCCCGCATACATCTTATGCCGGAAGGTGGGGGCTTTTAAATCAAAGGCAATGGCAACGGCATCCGGTTGGGATTCTTCCTTCAGCTTTTGCAGCATGGTCATAAAGCCATAAATGCCGTTGGTAAACAGTCCGTCTTTGGTGGAAAGAAGCTTAATTCCATAAAAGGCACGGTTGACAATACTGTTTCCATCCAAAACCAGCAGTTTCATGAGATACCTCCCTGTATTTGATTATCACAATCATAATGGCCGGGATGCCTGCAAAAATACCTCTGACATCCCGGCTGATATTTTTTATTCTTCAATATGCCACTTTACACCCTGAGGCGTATCTTCCAGCACCACATGACGGGCTTTCAGCTCGTCGCGAATGGCGTCGGCTGTTGCCCAATCCCGGTTCTTTCTGGCCTGGGTACGCTTTTCAATCAGCGCTTCGATTTCGGCATCCAGAGAATTGTCCTTCTCTACATACAGCAGACCCAGTACGCCTGCCAGCTCCATATACAAATCCAGTGCTTTTTGGCACAGCTCCTTGGAGGACTCGCCATTGATGCTGGAGTTAATTTCTCTTGCCAGGCCAAACAGCGCAGCCAGACCATCGGCAGTATTCAAATCATCGTCCATAGCCTGGATAAACTGCTCACGATATTGGGCAAGGCGCTCCCAAACAGATTTTTCGCCCTCTTTTTCGCCTGCGGCGGCATTTTCCAGCAGGAAGCGCAGATTGTCACGGCAGTTATAAAGCCGCTCCAGAGAGGCTTTGCACTGCTCGATAATGTCCACGCTGTAGTTAATGGGCATCCGGTAATGAGAAGAAACCATCAAATACCGGATGGGCTCATAGCCATATTTTTCCGCCACATCCCGGACTGTGAAGAAGTTCCCCAGGGATTTACTCATTTTTTTGTTGTCTACATTGATATAGCCGTTATGCATCCAGTAGTGTGCAAAGGGGACACCATTGCAGCACTCGCTCTGTGCAATCTCATTTTCGTGGTGGGGGAAAATCAAATCCTGTCCGCCGCAGTGCAAATCAATGGTTTCGCCCAAATAACGGCATACCATTGCAGAACACTCAATGTGCCAGCCGGGACGGCCATGTCCCCAGGGAGACTCCCAATAGGGCTCGCCGGGCTTGGCAGCTTTCCACACCGCAAAGTCCATGGGGTCTTCCTTCACATCGCCCACACTAATCCGGGCGCCGGCCTGCAATTCTTCCAAGGGCTGATGGGACAGCTTTCCATATTCGCTGAACTTATTGGTGCGGAAATAGACATCTCCATCTACTGCATATGCATAACCTTTTTCTTCCAGCTTGGAAATAATGGCAATAATCTCGTCGATGTTTTCGGTGGCCAAGGGATGAATGGTAGCAGGGCGAACGTTTAAACCGGCAGCATCCTTTTTATATTCTTCCATATACCGGCGGGAAACCGTTAGATAGTCGCTGTTTTCTTCGTTGGCCTTGTTGATGATTTTATCATCAATATCGGTGAAGTTTTGAACATAGGTGACTTTCATCCCGCGATACTCCAGATAGCGGCGCAGCACATCAAACACACAGATAGGGCGGGCATTACCAATGTGAATGTAGTTGTAAACCGTAGGACCGCAGGCGTAAATTTTCATCTCACCGGGAGTCATTGGGACGAGTTCTTCCTTTTGACGGGACATCGTGTTGTAAATTCTCATGATACTTCTCCTTTATGTCATTGAAAATAAGATGCAAGCCGAATCAATATTGTCTTTGTTTGTATGTAAGGGTGCATAGGATGCACCCCCTTTACATAAACAGCTGCCAAACCAGCCGGTTTTTCACATGTTCCACGTGGAACCGTCTTATGCCGACTGATTTTTGCACCGTTCCTCAATTTCTTTCATACGCTCTTCCAGACGCTGGGTTTCCTCCTGCACCTTATTCAGGCACTGGCACAGGGGATCTGTTACATGAATCTGGTCCAAATTCTCAGACGGATGTGTCACTTTTTCGCCGTTGACCCGTACAATCCGGGCCGGAACACCCACGGCGGTGGCGTTGTCGGGGACTTCTTCCAGCACTACGGCACCAGCAGCTACCCGGGCATTGTCCCCAACGCGGAAGGGGCCAAGCACCTTGGCGCCGGAGCCAATCAGCACATTATTCCCAAGTGTGGGGTGACGCTTTCCGTGCTCTTTTCCGGTACCGCCCAGCGTTACATTTTGGTATATGGTGCAGTTATCTCCAATTTCCGTGGTTTCTCCGATGACGACTCCCATTCCATGGTCAATAAAAAGGCCTTTTCCAATGGTGGCCCCAGGATGAATTTCAATGCCGGTTTTGTGACGGGCCCGCTGACTAATCCAACGGGCAATAAATTTATGATTGTGGCGGTAAAACCAGTTGGCCTTTCGATAAGCCCTTACAGCCTTAAAACCGGAATAGAGGAAATATACCTCCAAACGGCTTCTGGCTGCCGGGTCACGAGCCATAATGGAATCCAGTTCCTCCTTTAATGCCTTGAACATAATATGCTCCTTTCTCTGCGGGAAATCCGCGAAAAAACAAAACGCCTCCATCCCCAAAAGGGGACAGAGGCGGTGTTTCCGCGGTTCCACTCCGTTTTATCGCTCAAACAGCCGGTAACGGGGCTGAATCGGACCGGAATTTCTGCCGGCCGGCATGGCTTTCGCCCACACAGGCGCATTTCGCCGGTCTTTTGCTGGGAGCGCTTTCAGCCGGTGACGCTCTCTCTCTGCTGCATCCGCTGCCGGGTACTTTTCCTGTGTATTGCCATTTCACTCTTTACTTGTATCATATGCAGCTATATGCTGTCCTGTGTCTTTCAGTATATCCAGAAACAGCGGGTTTGTAAAGGGCTTATTTTGCGTTCTTCACCACATCCCAGTTCTGTTTGAGATATACCAGACCGGACAATACGGCAAAAAAGGTTGCCACTGCCAGGAAAACTTCTCCAATTCCCCAGAACAGAATCAATATATCGGGATTTACAAAATCAATCAACTCCAGGCTTCCCAGTTCGCCTATGTATTGGAGCAGTAAGATGACGCAAATAGCTACAATTTGGCTAACGGTTTTAATTTTCCCCCAATTGTTAGCCGCAATCACCGTGCCCTTTCCGGCAGCTACCAGCCGGATAGAGGTGACCATAAATTCCCGGGCAATAATCAGCAATACCAGCCATACGTCACATAACCCCAAACTAACAAAACATACCAGCGCTGAAATCACCAGGATTTTATCCGCCAGCGGGTCCATAAACTTTCCAAAGTCCGTAATTTGATGGTATTTTCGTGCCAGCTTTCCGTCCAAATGGTCTGTATAAGAAGCGATTCCAAACAGCGCCAGCGCGATGAGATAATGATGAGGAAATGGCCACAACAGGGCCAGTACAAAAAACGGTACCATAACCATACGCAATACCGTCAGTTTATTTGGCAGATTCATGAAGCGGATACCTCCTGCAAATACTTGGGGAACGGGAGACCCGCTCCATTATTTGAAATCAAATTCTCTCACCGGTAAGGTCGCAGTCCATACAATCGTCAATACGCACTTTAACGAACTGGCCAAAATAGGGTTTATTTCCCTGGGCGGTAAAGAACACCTTGCCGTCAATGTCGGGGGAGTCGGCGGCAGTACGGCCAAAATAGCACTCGGCATATCGGTCAAAGCCCTCGGTAAGCACTGTAACCGCCTTGCCAATCATTTCTTCACCCTTTTGCTGCATGATTTCCATCTGCTGCTCCATGATAATCTCGGCGCGCTGATTCTTCACGTCCTCATCAATTTGGTCAGGAAGCAGGGCAGCGGGGGTATCCTCCTCCTGTGAATAAGCAAAGCATCCCAGACGGTCAAAACGAACCTCCTGCACAAACTCGGAAAGCTCGGTGAAATCTTCTTCTGTTTCGCCGGGGAATCCGGTAATCAGCGTGGTACGCAGCACCAGTCCCGGCACTTTCTCCCTCATATGAGCAATGAGCTTTAGCAGGGACTCTTTATCGCCGCGGCGGTTCATGGCTTTCAGGACTTTTCCTGATGCATGCTGCAGCGGCAAATCAATATATTTCACAATTTTCGGCTCGCTGGCCATCACATCCAGCAGCTCATCGGTAACCGTGTCGGGATAGCAATACAGCAGACGAACCCAGCGCAGCTTTTCAATCTGGCACAGCCGGCGCAGCAGCTCCGGCAGCTTTAATTCGCCATATAAATCAAGGCCATAACGGCTGGTGTCCTGTGCAATGACAATGAGTTCCTTGGCACCATCGTCTACCAGCTTTTGCGCTTCTTCCACGATGCTTTCCATGGTTCGGCTGCGATATCCTCCGCGAATAAGGGGAATTGCACAGTAAGTACAGCGGTTGTCACAGCCTTCTGCAATTTTTAAATAGGCAAAATAGCTGGGGGTTGAAAGCTCCCGGTCCCCACACAGGGGCATTTTTTCCTTGTCGGGAAACACATCCTGTGTTTCTCCCTCCATCACCTTGCCGATAATCTCCGCAATTTCTCCGTTGGCACCAATTCCTACCACCGCATCCACCTCGGGAATTTCTTTGCGAATTTCCTGCTGATATCGCTGGGAAAGACATCCCGTTACCACAATTTTCTTAATACGGCCCTCTTTTTTCAGGGTCACCAATTCGAGAATTTCCTCAATGGATTCGGCCTTTGCGCTCTCAATAAAGCCGCAGGTATTGATAATAGCCACATCGGCCAGCGCTGCATCGTCGCTGAGCTCATAGCCTGCATTTTTTAGGGAAGCCATCAGCATTTCCCCGTCTACCTGATTTTTGGCACAGCCTAAGCTGACCATTCCCACTCGTACTGCCATATTGTCCATCCTTATCGTAAATTTATGTGTAAAACGTTTGGGTTATGCAGTTCACTCTTCACTTTCCCGGAACTCTGCCAATACGGTTTTAATGTCTTCCCAACCATATCCCAGACGCTGCAAAGCCGCCACTGTTCGGCGGTATCCCTTTTCGTCCCCAAGGCTGCTTTGATACTTCCGCTCTACAATCTCCCGCAGCTTTTCTTCCGGGTCTGGAGCCATTTCTTCCAAAAGCTCCTCTGTTAGTTCCCTATCAATACCCTTTTGCAGCAGCTCCTGCCGGGCACGGCGCACGCCATACCCCTTTTTCCCAAGCAAAACCTCTGCCAATTGCCGGCCATAGGCTTCGTCATTCATCAGCCCCAGTTCCTCCATTTTTTCAACAGCGGCTTCTGCCGCTTCCCGGCTGGTGGTTCGGCTGATTTTATTTGCCAGCTCCTTTTTAGAGTGGCTTCGATATTCCAGCAGATATAAAGCCTTTTCTTTGGCTCGCCTAGCTTCGGATTCCTGTAAAAGCTGGTGCAGCTCTTCATCACTGATTTCCATCCCCGGCTTCCACCGGAATTTCAGCAATGTTTCCGTGTCCACCTTCACAGCGGGTTCCCCGTCCAGATACAGCTGGGAAAGGCGTTTGCGGCGGGGCTCAATGGCTGTAATTTCCATTATTCGTCATCATCTACCAGAATATCAATGTCTGCTGCTGCCGAGGAGCGGCTCTTTCCTGCTGCGGCCTGTGGAGTCGGTGCTTCCACCGGGATTTCTACCGGTTTTGCCGCACTGCCTTTTGAAGCCTTCGGTTTTCCAAAAAGCTTTCCTACATTTTCTTTCACTTTGCTTTCAATTTCACCGGCAATCTCCGGGTTATTCCCCAAAAACTCCCGGGAATTATCCCGGCCCTGTCCAAGCCGGTTCCCATTATAGGAGAACCATGCACCGCTCTTTTGGACAATATCCAGCTTGACTGCCAAATCCAGCAGTTCTCCGGTACGGGAAATGCCTTTTCCATATACTACATCAAACTCTGCTTCCCGGAAGGGAGGAGCCATTTTATTCTTTACTACCTTGGCCTTTGTGCGGGAGCCAATACGTTCACTGCCTTCTTTTATGGCATCGCCTTTCCGCACGTCAATGCGTACCGTTGCATAGAATTTGAGGGCACGGCCGCCGGGAGTTACCTCCGGGTTTCCATACATAACGCCGACCTTTTCACGAAGCTGGTTGATGAAAATAGCCACACAGTTGGATTTTGAAATCGCGCCGGTAAGCTTTCTCAGGGCCTGGGACATAAGCCTTGCCTGCAATCCCACGTGGGAATCGCCCATTTCGCCCTCGATTTCCGCTTTAGGAACCAGGGCGGCCACCGAGTCCACTACAATAATATCAATTGCACCGGAACGAACCAAAGCTTCCGTAATTTCCAGTGCCTGCTCACCGGTGTCGGGCTGGGAAACCAGCAGGGAGTCTACATCTACTCCCAGTGCTCCGGCATAAACCGGGTCCAAAGCATGTTCTACATCAATAAAAGCAGCATATCCGCCCAGTTTTTGTGCCTCTGCTACACAGTGCAGAGCCAAAGTGGTTTTACCGGAAGATTCCGGGCCATAAATCTCCACCACACGGCCTCTGGGCAATCCGCCAATTCCCAAAGCCAAATCCAGGGACAGGGAACCGGTTGGAATGACATCCACCTGCATGGCTTCGTTTTGTCCCAAACGCATAACGGCACCCTTGCCAAACTGTTTTTCAATCTGTGCCAATGCGGTTTCCAGTGCTTTTTCCTTATCAATTGCCATCTATCATCATCCTTCCCTTGTGTTTTCTCATAAAAACAGGGACATTGTTTTTTCATGCCATACAATCCCTGTGTTCTTTTCTATTATACCGGACTTCCACTATAAAAGCAATGGATTTCCCTAAAATTATCGAACTTCTGTTCGAATTCCGGTAACAGCTCTATCCAATCCGGCAAAATCCTTGTGGACACAAAGCTCCGTCACACCGGCTGCTGTAAACAGCTCACAGACCGCTTCCGCCTGTTCTTCCCCAATTTCTACGGCAACCACTCCGCCGGGCTTTACCGAGGGAATCCAAAAACTCGCAATTGCCCGATAAAAATCAAGCCCATCTCCTCCGCCATTTAAAGCTGTATGAGGCTCTTTTTGTACTTCTTTCTGCAAAATCGGGATTTCTCCAGCCCGTACATAAGGAGGATTGGAAATGAGCACATCCAACGAGCCGGGAAGGAGGGAAGAGGGGGCTTTTTCATCCAACACATTGCCCCGTACTGGTCGTACCCTGCCTTGTCCAAACTTTTGCGTATTGGTTTCCAAAAACACAAAAGCTTCGGATATCCATTCCACGCTATCCATACGTAAACCCGGTACCAGGGAGCAAAGTCCCAGCGCTACCGCTCCGGTGCCGCCGCACAAATCCACTCCATAAAGAGGAGACGGCCTGTTTTTTAACAAACTGGCAGCAGCCCGAACCACAACTTCAGTATCTTCCCGCGGAGACAAAACGCCTTCCCCCACAGAAAGCTCCATATCCATAAAAGGCCAGGCTCCCAAGATATATTGCAAAGGGCGATGCTCCATGCGCTGCTCAATCATTTGTAAGTAAAGTTCCTGTTTTTCCGGAAGCACTTCCTGATTTCCATGAACAAAAATTTCCTGACGGCTAACCTCCAACACCTTTTCGGCTATACAACCGGCATCGAATTCGGGGCTGTCACAACCAGCTTCCCGCAAACGGTTTCGTCCCTGCCGGTACAATTGCATAATCGTCATAATACGATACGGTCCTCTCCATTTTCGGGAATTACCTTCTCCATAGCAGCAATGGCTACCTCAATCATGCTGTCATCGGGTTCTTTGGTGGTAATGCGCTGCACCCACAGTCCCGGTGCTGCAATAATCCGAGTCAATCGATTATCTGTGCGTCCGCACAGACGAATCAGTTCATATCCCAATCCCATTACCAGCGGGATACACAGTATTTTAACAACCGTCCTCAAAAAAGGATTGGTAAACGGAATAAAAAATCCCACTATGATTCCCAATCCCAACATAATCACCATAAAGCTGGTACCGCACCGGGGATGGAAACGGCCGTGACGGCGAACATTCTCCACGGTTAGTTCTTCGTTGTTCTCATAACAGAAAATAGTTTTGTGCTCTGCACCGTGATATTGGAAAGTTCGCCGTAAATCCGGCTGTAACCCGCACAGGGCAACATATCCGATAAAAATGGCAATCCGCATGACGCCTTCAATCAAAGAGCGCCAAACTTCAATCCCTTCACCAGCTCCCATTTTCATCAAATTGACGAGCCAGGTGGGCAGCATAAAAAACAGCAGAATCGCCACTGCAATTCCCAATACCATGGCAATCCCCATAATGACATTCATAATTTTTTCGCCAAAGACCTTATCCAGCCATTTTTCAAATCGGGAGGGCTCTTCTTCGTCTTCCAGCCCTTCCATCGATTTTTCAGCTGATTCATTTAATGCCCGAAACCCTACTCGAAGAGAATCTATCATAGCAGCGGTTCCCCGGATAATGGGCCAACCTAAAATTGGATATTTGTCCTTCAGGTTTTCGGTGGGCTGCTGGCTTACATCAATTTCGCCATTTGGCTTACGAACCCCTACCGCAGTAACTTTCGGCCCTCTCATCATAATTCCCTCTACCAGGGCCTGTCCCCCAATAGAGGTAATCATTTTTGTTTTTTCTGCCATATTTTGAAATTCCTTTCTATGTTCGAATTATATCACGGTTTCCTGTTTTTTGAGTACCGGGATGGTAATGGTAACAGCGGTACCAATATTTTCATGGCTCTCAATATCCAGCTGTCCTCCATGCAGCTTCATAATTTCATCTGCCAGCGCCAGCCCTATTCCAGAACCACGAACTGTCTGATTTGCTTTATAAAACTTTTTCTTTACATTAGGAAGATGCTCTGCTGGAATTCCGCATCCATTATCACTAATTACCACCCGGATAAATCCAGCCTGCTCTTTCACAGTTACTTCAATAGTACCGCCTTCAGAGGTATATTTTAAAGCGTTATCGATAATGTTTACAAACACCTGCCGCAATCGATTGATGTCTCCCAGCACTGGTGAAAGTATCGCGGGCTCTTCATACAGCAGATATTTATGCTCTGCTGCTGCACGGTCCGTAAACATGTATACTGCTTCTCCCAATTCCGCCAGCAAATCGATTTTTTCCATCATCAGGGTCATACGTCCGTTTTGCATTCGCGAAAAATCCAGCAGTTCTTCTACCAATCCCGAAAGCCTTTCGGATTCCCGGATAATTACATTCATTCCCTTTTCATAAGTCCCTGCATCCATTCCTCCGCTTTGCAGGGTTTCGGCCCAGCCTTTAATGGCTGTAAGCGGTGTCCGTAATTCATGAGAAACAGACGAGATAAACTCGTTTTTCATCTTTTCTGCAGCGCCAAGTTCTACAGCCATATCATTGATATTATCGCATAGTTGCCCAATTTCATCATTATTGGCTTTTTGAATGCGGGCATTAAAATCCCCTTGAGCAATTCTTTTTGCAGTTGCGCCAATTTGACGGATTGGGGTGACAATCGACTTCATAAAATACATGTTAGATAATACTATAAAAGCAATAATCAACAGACTCCCCAATGACAGCAACCCTACAATGACAATAATCTGTTGGTCAGCCCTTTCCATAGAGACTACATATCTCAATGCACCGCTAATCCCTCCATTGGTATTGCGGATGACCTTTGTTACCGCCATTACCTTTTCGCCGCTGTTGAGTCTTCCTGTCCAAACACCAAAATTTGACTCGTCCTTCAGTGCATACTGATAATCCGGCATTGGCTGATTATTGTCCGGTGCAAAACCGGTAGAAGAAATAAAAACTTTTCCGCTCAGGTTAATAGCCATTGCTTCCATTTCATTTTTTGCTGTGAAATTCTCAATATAATTTCTGGCGCTCAAAGTAAATTCTGGTGTTGAT
This sequence comes from Clostridiales bacterium, assembly GCA_019418545.1. Classification (GTDB taxonomy): domain Bacteria; phylum Bacillota; class Clostridia; order Oscillospirales; family Acutalibacteraceae; genus Heritagella_A. The sequence continues at coordinate 15,619 of DYBQ01000007.1, forward strand.
TGTTGAGAATAGCCCGAAAACAGGTTTCCCGCCTCTTCACATCGGCCTTTTAACTGGGACAGAATGGTGTTATAAACATACTGCTGCATCATCACAGATAAAATCACTACCAGTGTAACCAGCACCAGAACAATTACTGTCAGGCTATTAATAATCCATCTTTTGGCAATTCCCCGAACAGCCATTTTTCTGACGCCCCCTCCATACTAAACTCATTTTTGCTCCCAGCGATATCCTAATCCCCATACTGTGACAATATAATGAGGGTTAGAAGGTTCTTCCTCAATTTTCATACGTAAACGGCGAATATTCACATCTACAATTTTTTCTTCGCCTACATAATTAGCACCCCATACATGCTTTAAAATATCGGAGCGGTCCAGCGCTTCCCCAGGATTGGAGAAGAAATATTCCATAATTTGAAATTCTACCTGAGTGAGCTCAATGGGTTTTCCTGCTTTTAATAGTGAGCGGTTTCGCAGATTCAGCACAAAATCTCCAGAAACCAATTGTTCTTTAAAATTATTTTCGGTTCTCACTGCGGAAAGTGCTACTCTGCGATAAATGGCATCAACCCGTGCAACCAGCTCAGATGGGCTAAACGGTTTGGTAACATAATCGTCTGCTCCCATCATCAAACCGGACACCTTATCCATTTCCTGTGTACGGGCAGTCAACATAATAATGCCAATATTACCGTTTTTTTGCCGCAATGTTTTGCACACCGCTAACCCGTCATATTTTCCTGGCATCATAATATCCAGCACTGCTATGTCAAAATCTCCGCCTTCTCGCTCATAGATTTCCAGTGCTTCTTCTCCATTAGATGCTTCATAAGCATCATATCCAGCTCGTTTTAAATTGATAACCACAAATTCACGAATGGCCTGTTCGTCTTCTGCTACCAATATTTTTTTCATGAAACTCCGTCCTTTCTTTCATGCATCCCTTATTCAGTGTAGAGGAAATGGAAACTATCCTGTATTTCTTCTATCGAAAGGGCTAATTCATGCTCCGGCTCAGGGATAGACGCTGCATAGATAAGTCCGCCTCGCTCTGCAATCTGTTCATATCCCTGACTGTTTGCCGGCCAATCTTCTGCGGTAAATACCTGTATCTTTAAAATTGCCGCTCCTAAAGCTGGATTTCCCTTTCCATCATCTTTTAGCCATTCATAAAATGTTGTAGAGTGGGTAGAAGCATCACTTTTACAGGTTACTCTATCCCTCCAGGTTTCCGGGAATAAAATCCAAAATCCATCACTGCTGTTGTTTACAGTACTCATTACCCGGTCCAATATTTCGCCTTCTACATCAAACTGACACCAGTTGATAAGATAAGCTGTGGAGTCTTTGGTGTTCTCCTGGCTGCCAGGCAACAGGTTGACAATGGGAAATTCAATAATGCTGTTCCCGTCAATATCCCGGGATGTGTAGGCAGCGGCTGCATTTCGACTGGTAATGTTCATATTTTGCGATGCAGTAGTGGAATAGGGGGCCTCCAGTTTGCTTTCTTTCTCGTTCCAATAAATAATCTGTGTTACCATACTGCTGTCTGCCCGCAATCCATCTACCAGAATTCCTTTTTGGTTCTGCGAAATCAATCCTGATGAAATCTGCGAATATTGCACAATGGTAGAATCTAAAGTTGTTGCCTCTACGATTTGCAGCCCCCCTTGAGACATCCTCACAATCTCTGCAACTGCTTCCGTAGTATCGGTTGCCAACGTTACCATGAATAATTCATCCTGTACTTCATCCACCAAATTGGTAACCGTCATTTCCCCATATCCCTGTTCCATGGGATACTCTATCACACCATCCTGCATATAATCATAAACACAAGCTGTACAGCTATTTAGGGTGGAGCTGCCCCAACCAATTACTACCTCCTGTATTCCATCATCATCCAAATCTGCAAAGCAGATTTGGTCAACTTGGACGGCTGTATTGGAGAAACTGCGGATTATAGTCCATTCTCCATTTTTCTTAGTCATAAAGGAGACAACAGTTCCACCGCTATTATCAGATGCTTCATAAAGAGCGATAGCGTCATCCTGTTGGTCTCCAGTAAAATCCTTTGTTACAATGGCAGAACGATAATCTCCCTTACGAGGATAACGAAAAGTAATTTCCCCTCCAGCGGTATTAATAAGCAAACTGTGGATAGAACCACGGTCACCATCTTCTCTGGGTGGGCTCATTAACGCTTTGGAATCCAATCCTATTACCGAACAGCCGGACAACAGGATAATACAGGCCATTAAAAGCACAATCAGGCTGCCAATTGTAAACCATCGCCTTCTCATATTTATCCCCGTCCTTTCACTGCAAAATTTCCTGTATAATTCTGTTTTATTATATCATCACTGTCTTCAAAAGAACAGCCTTAAATAATAGCAATTTCTGATTTTAAATACAGCAGCCGCCCCCGTTCTGCCGGGCGGCGGCTGCTAACTTTTATGAATTTATTTTTATACCCGTTTGATAAATTGTTTGTGACATTTTTGACAAGTAACCTCAATTTTCCCTCTTCCCTTGGGAGCACGCAGGTGCAGGCCGCAGCCCGGGCATTTGAAGTATTTATATTGTTTTCTTTGCTGAAATTTTGTTTTTTGAAATGAAAACCACTGCGTTACAGGATGCCATACCCGCAAAAACATTTGGTTTTCCTTTTGTCGCGCTGGAATGTTGCGGGAAAAAATGCGAAACAATGTCCAAAAATACACCAGGTAGGACACAAAAATGAGCGGCCAAAAGCAAATTTGGGCAATGATAGATAATACAATGCCAAAAATCATCCCTGCCAGTGCCAACTGGTCGGTACCATTACGACCCATCATCCAATATTGCAGCTTCTGTAAAAAACGATATGCCAAACCAACCGGCTCCTTTCATAGTAGAAAAGGGGAGTTCCTTTGGAATCCCCATACACTTTCTAAAGAAATTATACCGTTTTACTCTTAAAAGGACAATGGAAAGCAAAATCATTTCAAACTAAATTTACAGAAAAGCCGCAATTGCCTGTTTATTCCCCGGATGTTTTGGGAGCTCCTTTCATGGTCAGGGAAATTCTTCCTTTTTTACTGTCTACTGACAGCACCCAAACCGTAACGATATCTCCCACTTTTAGTACCTCACCCGGGTGCTTGATAAACTTATTACAGATTTGGGAAATATGCACCAGCCCGTCCTGATGCACGCCGATGTCCACAAACGCGCCAAAGTCAATGACATTCCGCACGGTGCCTTTTAACTCCATACCGGGTTTCAAATCCTCCATCTTCATCACGTCAGTGCGGAGCATAGGGGCGGGCAGCTCGTCACGGGGGTCACGTCCGGGCTGCAGTAACTCCTTCACAATATCCCGTAGGGTGGGCTCGCCAATGCCCAGTTTTTCTGCGGTGGAAGAAAAGCCCATGGCCTCCACCTTTTCCCGCAGACCGGAAAACTCTGCTTTCCCCTTCATATTGTAGCCTGCCATTTCCAGCAGGGCCTTTGCCGCGTCATAGGATTCGGGATGAACGGCGGTGTGGTCCAGCACGTTGGCGCTTTCGCTGACCCTCAAAAAGCCTGCGCACTGCTCAAAGGCTTTTGGCCCCAGTTTGGGCACCTTTTTCAGCTCTGACCGGGAGTGGAATGCGCCGTTTTCTTCCCGATAGGTGACGATATTTTTGGAAACCGCTGCGGAAATGCCCGCTACCTTTTCCAGCAGGGAGGGGGAAGCCGTGTTTAAATCCACACCTACGCTGTTCACGCAGTCCTCTACCACGCCGCCCAGTGCTTCTGTCAGCCGTTTCTGAGGCATATCATGCTGGTACTGTCCCACGCCGATGGCCTTGGGGTCAATTTTGACCAGCTCCGCCAGAGGGTCCTGCAGTCGCCGGGCAATAGAAACGGCGCTGCGCAGGGTCAAATCAAACTGAGGGAACTCCTGCGCCGCTAATTTAGAAGCCGAATAGACTGAAGCACCTGCCTCGCTGACCACCATATAGGAGACTTTCCGGCCTTTTTGGGAGGAAATCAGCTCGGCGGTAAAGATTTCCGTTTCCTTGGAAGCGGTGCCATTGCCAATAGCGATGATTTCCGCGTTGTGTTTTTCAATAAGGCGAGTCAAAAATTCTTTGGCCTGCTCCTTTTGATGCTGGGAATGGGTAATATAAATCACACCGGTATCCAGCACCCGGCCGGTAGCATCTACCACCGCCACTTTACAGCCAGTGCGGTAGCCAGGGTCAAGGCCAATGGCGATTTTGCCTTTCACAGGCGGCTGCATCAGCAGCTGGCGCAGGTTTACGGCAAAAACCTTGATGGCGGCTTCGTCCGCGTCCTCGGTGAGAGAAGAGCGCAGTTCCCGTTCAATGGCTGGGAAAATCAGCCGGGAATAAGCGTCACGAGCTGCTTCCCGCACGGTTTCGCTGCAAGGAGAGCCCTCTTTTACGGCGGTGCTCTCTACAATCCGCACGCCGCGGTCATCCTCCAGCTGGATGGACACCTTCAAAAAGCCTTCGCGCTCGCCTCGGTCAATAGCCAGCACGCGATGTCCTGCCAACGCCTTGATGGGCTGGCTAAAATCATAGTAAGGCTCATAGACAGATTCCTCGTCCTTTTTGGCGGCTTTGGAAACCAGCAGGCCGTTTGCCTGCGTCACCACCCGCAAACGGCGACGGATGGAAGCGTCATCGGAAAGCTGTTCCGCGATGATGTCCCGGGCGCCTGCCAGCGCATCTTCGGCGGTTTCTACGCCTTTTTCCGGATTCACATAGTCAGCAGCCAATTCCAGCGGGTCGGGAGAGTTCCGCTTTTGCTCCAAAATGGTTTTAGCAAGGGGCTCCAGCCCTTTTTCCTTTGCCACAGAAGCACGGGTTTTGCGCTTGGGACGATAGGGACGGTAAATATCGTCAATTTCCGAGAGAGTGGCGGCCTTGTCCAGAGCGGCACTGATTTCGGGGGTTAGCGCATCCAGGCCGGCAATGAGGGTGCGAACCTCTTCCCGGCGTTTTTCCAAATTCCGCAGGGCTTCCAGTTTTTCGGAAAGGGCACGGATGGTCTGGTCATCCAGGGAACCATGAGCCTCTTTACGGTATCGGGCGATAAAAGGGATGGTGTTGCCTTCATCGAGAAGCTGCGTAACCTTTTCAACCTGCCAATTTTGCAGGTTGAATTGAGAAGCCAGAATAGGCGTAAAATCCATGAAAATCATCCTTTTCAAAATCATAGTAAAAGCTGCTGTAATTTTCTATAACTGGGGCGAAAGATGGAAAATAAATCCCCCGCAAGCCTAAGCAAAATCAAATTTGCGTAATAGGCACAATACTTGCTCTGCCTATATTTCAAAAGGCATACAAATTCTTAGCCTGCCAACACGCCCATTATCCATTCTACCGCTGTGCAAACACCGATAATTACTGGCTGATGGACAATATACAAAATGAGGGCGTGGCGTCCCATCCAGGAAAGGGGCGGGATACGGCAAGGGTACATCCACTGGGGGAACTTTCCCTGTGCCGCCCAGCGGCCAACAAAGGTTCCTGCTGAAAAAACAAAAGCCCATGGTAAAAGAGGGAAATAGTCTGAAGAAAAGAACTCAGCGTTGTGAAACCCTAAAGGCGACAGCCAGTTGGTTTGATAAAGCATGTCCGGCAATGGAATTCCAAAGGCAAAAATTCCCATAGAAACCTGCATCGTGCATAGATATAGGATGATACTCAGCACAATGCCAAAAAACAGGGGAATCTTTTCCTGCAATGGACGAAGCAGCCCAAAAAGAATCATACAAATAGAGAGAAAATGAAGAATTCCAAACACAATCACCTGAGATGGCACTGCCAAAAAGGTAACAAGGCTTACCGCCAGCGCAATCCCTAATAGCTTGACACCCCGAAGAAGATTGGAATGAGACAGATTTGAGGAAATGCCGGAAATAAAAATAAACAGACCGGCAAAAAAGGGTTCTGCTGGCATAAAAAAGCGCAGCAGCGCCATCCCCCAATCCAATTCAAACAAAATCGCCAGAGAATAGAACCCGTGATAAAATATCATACAAAGAACGGCAAAGCCCCGGATTTCATCCAGAAGATGGATTCTTTTCCGGGAAGAAGTTGTCTGGTTGTCCAAAAAAGCACCCGCTTTCCTTTCCGCACTTCTTTGGGTGCGGAATTTGTGGTATACTGAGCAATAGCAGCGCATTGCTGGAATTTTTATTATAACATGAGGAAGAGCGGCTTTCAACGCGGGTTTTGGCAGTTTTCTCCTTTCTCTGGTTTTGGGAATACTTATGTTTGATTGGTCAAAAGATACGTAATTTTTCTTGTTTTTAGACAAATTTTATATTACAATAATAGTAATTCAAACTTAGAAAAAGCGCTGTCCGCCTTTTTCTCAAAAAAGGAGATGGAAAAGTATGAAAAAGACTTGTAAACGCATTACCAGCATTTTTTTAACTGTTATGTTGGTTTGTCTGTGTCTGTTTCCTCAACAGGCAACAGCTAAAAACACAAACAATGGTTGGGTAGGTGCATGGAGTACTAGCCCAGTGGAATTTAATCTTAAAAAAATGCTCAATCTGGATTTTATTTCTTGTGAAGCCGGCCTTAAAAACCTGACTTTCCGCACCCGATTACAGCCTACCATATCTGGCAGCCAGATTCGTTTTACCCTGACCAATGAATTCGGCACCGGCCCTCTGACCATTGATGCTGTTACGGTAGGGCGCGGGTATGAAAAGCTTCCTCAAGCATTAAAGCCCTTTACCAAAAAGGATGTTACTTTTAACGGTTCAAAAAAAATTACAATTCCTGCTGGAGAAACCGTTACCTCTGACCCGGTAAAAATGTCTGTGGATGCATTGGAATATATCACGGTTTCTTTGTATATGAAGGAAACGGCCAACATGAAGACTTATGGCCTCATTGGCGGCGACACCTACATCATGTCCGGTAATTTTGCCGGCTCCTGTACCACTCTGGGCGTACCTATGCGGATGGAAGGAGACTTCGGTGAGTATTCTGTAATCCCTGTTGTCAGCGGCATGGAAGTTTATGCTCCGGGGGCCTCTTCCTGTGTATTTATCGGCGACTCTACCCTCGCCAATGATATCCCCATTCTGCTGGCAGAACGGCTTCAAAAGGCCGGGATTACCGATATGGGGATTTTGCAGCAGGCCATCAAGGGTAACCGCCTGCTGGATGACGGCGCAGGCTTTTTGGGAATGGCCTATGGGGAGTCCATGATGGACCGGTTTGAACGGGACGCCCTGAATCAACCTGGCGTAGAGGCTATTTTTTTGAAAGTAGGGGATAATGATATTATTCACCCCAACTGTGAGAGTATGAAGGGAGAAGCACGTCCGGTAACTGTGGAAGAAATGATTGCGGGATATAAAGAGCTAATTGAAAAAGCCCATGAACGGGACATCAAGGTATATCTCTTTACCCGTTCTGCCTGGAAGGGCTACACCCGAAACTTGCTGGGAGGCGGCGATGACATCCAGTGGACGCCGGAGTTGGACCAGATGCGGGTGGACATCAATGAGTGGATTCGAAGTGAAGATAACCCGGCAGACGGCGTGATTGATTTGGACTGGATGTGCCAAGATGAGAACGCCACTGCACTAAAGGACGAATATACTACCGATGGCGTTCATTTTACCTCTGAAGGTCAGCAGGCATTGGTGGATAGCCTGCCGCTGGATAATTTCCAATAATATCCCCCGAAAAACGGTACGGACCTTTGCCGTGCCGTTTCTTCCTGTCAATATCAATGGAGCGTGAATTATGAAAGATTTGGATTTGATTCTTTTTGATTTGGATGGAACCCTTACCGAGTCCCATCCAGGGATTCTTCGGTGCGTCCGGGAAACTATGAAAAGGCTGAATATATCAGAGCCGTGTGACCAAACCATACGGAAATTTATTGGGCCACCGTTAACAGTAAGCCTTCGGGAATACTGTGGCATTACAGGTCAAAGAGCCATGCAGTTTGTTGAGGCATATCGAAGCATTTATAATGTGGAAGGGGTTTTTGAAGCAAAGGTATTTGATGGCATATTTTCCCTTTTAACCGAACTTCGGAAAGCCGGCTATAAGCTGGCACTGGCCACTTCTAAACCTCAAGGGGCTGCTACGGTAGTTTCAGACCATTTTGGTATTACGCCATATTTGGATATGATTTCAGGCGCTACAGAAGACGAAAAAGATACCAAAGCCAATGTGATTCGCCGGGCTATTTCTGCTATGAATACAACTCCTGAGCGTACATTGATGATTGGAGATACCCGCTTTGATGCAGAAGGAGCACAACAGACTGGAACTCAATTTTTGGGCGCTTTATATGGATATGGAACCCGGGAAGAAATGGAATTTTTCGGCGCCGTACATTTTGCCAAAACCCCACAAGAAATTGGAAAATGGATTTTGGAAGTATGAGGACTGTCGGTTGCAGTTTCTTTAAAAAGAAAGTATAATAATGAAAAGTATCATCATTATTTAGAAAACAAGGCAGCAAAACTACATCATAAATGATAAATCTGCACTCATAGCCTCATTTGTTGAGAATAGTCCGGCAAAATTTTAAAGTTTTGATGACTTTTGGAGAAATCCATTAGTTCATAAAAATGTGAAAGGAAGGTTTATTATGGCACGGAAAAAAGCAGATTCCATAAGAAAACAAACGGCTGCAAAAAAGGCTACTCCACCAGCTGTGGAAAAAGAGGTATCCTCCGCAGTAAAAACTGCACCTGAAAAAGAGAAGGCCCCCGCCGCAAAAAAACAAGCCACCACTGCCAAGAAAGCTACATCCCCTGCAAAAGAAACTATACCTGTAAAAGAAACCATATTGGATGCAGAAAAAGCAGCGCCTGTAAAACAGTCCACGCCTGTTGAGGAAAAAGCTATGCCTGCAGCAGAAACAGCCCCCGCTGCGGAACAGCCCATATCCATCCCAGAAGAAATTGCACCTGCGGAACCGGTTTCCAATCTGCCTCGCAGAAGCGTCGCGTTTATTGGCTCTGAATGCCACCCGTTTGTTAAGACCGGCGGTTTGGGCGATGTTATGTATGCACTGCCCCGCGAATTGGTCCGTCTGAACTGTGATGTTCGCGTCATCCTGCCTCGTTATGCATGTATCCCTAAGAAATATCAGGATAAGATGGTTTACCGCGGCGAGTTCTATATGGATTTGGGTCAGACTGGCCGCCAGTACTATGTGGGGATTATGGAATACATCTGTGACGGCGTAGTGTACGACTTTATTGACAATGAGGAATTCTTCTCTTCCGGTAACCCCTATATCAGCCTGGTAGACGATATCCCGAAATATTGCTTCTTCAGCAAGGCAGCCCTGGCCGCACTGAACTATATGAACTGGATTCCCGATATTGTCCACTGCCACGACTGGCAAGCTGGCCTGGTTCCGGTATATCTTCGTACGCTGTTTAAGGATTCGCCGGTTGGCCGTGCACGTTCCATCATCACCATCCACAATCTCCGCTTCCAGGGAATCTACAACATCCCCACTATCCAATACTGGTCCGGTCTGCCCGATGAAGTGTTTAATATGGGCGCACTGAAACAGGATTATGAGGATGCAAACATGCTCAAGGGCGGTCTTGCTTATGCTGACCGTATTACCACTGTCAGCGGTACCTATGCACAGGAAATTCAGACCAGCGAGTATGGCGAGCATTTGGAAGACCATCTGCGTTATCACAGCGGCAAGCTGAGAGGCATAGTCAACGGCATTGACTATGACATGTGGAATCCAGAGACAGACCCCGCATTGGCTGTGAACTATGGCCTTGGAAATGTGCTTGACCACAAAATGGAAAATAAACTCGCGCTTCAAAAAGAGCTGGGGCTGGAAGAAAACCAGGATAAATTTGTTATCGGCCTGATTTCACGCCTGACCAATCAGAAGGGGCTGGACCTTGTCAGTTCCATTATCCCGCAGGTGTTGGACGGCAACACGCAGATTGTGGTTTTAGGCACAGGCGACAAGCAATATGAAGATACTTTCCGTTATTATGAAAATGCTTATCGTGGAACGTTCAGCGCATGTATCCAATATGATGAAGCAAGGGCACATCGCATCTATGCAGGTGCGGACGCACTGCTGGTGCCGTCCCGCTTTGAGCCATGCGGCCTGACACAGCTCAATGCCATGCATTATGGCACATTGCCTATCGTTCGTGAAACCGGCGGCTTGAAGGACACAGTGGAGCCTTATAACAACTTTACCGGTGACGGCAATGGCTTTACGTTTGACCGCTATGATGCGGGGCTTTTACTCGATGCAATTAACCGTGCCAAGACCGTTTATTTTACCAACCGTTATCACTGGGACGAAGTTGTCCAGCGCGATATGGCAAAGGATGTCTCGTGGGAAAATTCCGCGAAGCAGTATAAGGACTTGTACCTGGAACTGACACAGTGGTAATGACTCGGTTTCCCTATGCTGTAGACCAATTTATTCTTTTATAAAGTGAGAGGCTGGCCCTAAAAGGTTGGCCTCTTTTCTTGTTTTGAATAAAATTTATAAAGTGAAAAAACGGAAAAATAACATCTATTCGGGATTTTATAAAAATCATACATGGAATCTGGAAAACGCCTTGAGAGAAAGGTGGTAATCTGGTATAATTATATGTCACAGTATGGTTTTTTCAATAAAAGCCAACGGCGTAAAAAAGGCGTAGGTCAACTGCTGAATCGCCAAAAATCTTGCAAATACGCGGAATTTTAAGGAGATGTCATTATATATGAAATTAGGTATCGTCGGTCTGCCCAACGTGGGCAAGAGTACCCTGTTTAATGCCATTACCAACGCAGGCGCACAGTCCGCCAACTATCCCTTCTGCACCATCGAGCCCAATGTGGGCGTGGTAGCTGTTCCGGACAAGCGTCTGGATAAACTGGCCGAAATGTATGAGCCGGAAAAATATACCCCTGCTACCATTGAGTTTGTGGACATTGCCGGTCTGGTCAAAGGCGCTTCCAAGGGCGAAGGTCTGGGAAATAAATTCCTGTCCAACATTCGTGAAGTGGACGCTATTGTTCATGTGGTGCGCTGCTTTGTCAACGACGATATCATCCATGTGGAAGGCAGCATTGACCCCGCCCGTGATATTGAGACCATCAATCTGGAGCTAATTCTCTCTGACATGGAAGTTTTGGACCGTCGGATTGATAAAACCCGGAAAATGCTGAAAGCCGACAAAAAATATCAGGAAGAACTGGACTTCTTCCTGCGGGTGCGCGAAGCTCTGGATGCAGGGAAATCCGCCCGCTCAGTCGAGTGCAATGAAGAGGAAAAAGAACTGCTGTCCACAGTTTCCCTTTTGACCAACAAGCCTATTATCTACGCTGCTAATATGAGCGAGGATGACTTTAAAAACGGTGTAGAAAACAATCCCGGCTATCAGGCTGTGAAAAAGATTGCGGAAGAAGAGCATGCCGCTGTGCTGCCCATTTGTGCAGAAATTGAAGCCGAAATTTCCGGTATGGACTGGGAAGAAAAAGAGCTGTTCCTGTCTGATATGGGGCTGGAGGAATCTGGCCTTGACCGCCTGATTAATGCCTGCTATTCTTTGCTGGGCCTGATTTCCTATCTAACCGCCGGCAAGCCGGAGGTTCGCGCCTGGACCATTACCAAAGGCACCAAAGCACCTCAGGCTGCCGGTAAAATACACACCGACTTTGAGCGCGGATTTATCCGTGCAGAAGTGATTGCCTTTGACGATTTGATGGCATGCGGCTCTATGACGGCTGCCAAAGAAAAGGGTTTGGTACGCAGTGAAGGAAAAGACTATGTCATGCAGGACGGCGACATTGTACTTTTCCGGTTTAATGTATAATTTTAAATGATTGCAAAAAGGCTGCCTTGGGTTTTTGATACCCAGGGCAGCCTTTTCTTTTAATAATCTCAGTAATTGGTAGCTTTACGCTCAAAATAGGCCTGAGGATGGCGGCATGCAGGACACACAGTTGGTGCAGCTTTGCCAACATGGATATATCCACAGTTGCGGCAGACCCACACAATCTCATCATCGCACTTGAAGACAATATCTTCTTTCAAATTGGCCAGCAGCTTACGATAACGCTCCTCATGGCTCTTTTCAACCTGAGCAATCAGGCGCATGACAGCGGCAATCTCCTTAAAGCCCTCTTCTTCGGCTACCTCAGCAAACTCCTTGTACATCTCGGTCCATTCATAGTTTTCGCCTGCAGCAGCGTCTTCCAGATTGGCCAGGGTATCCGGGACAGCACCATCATGGAGATACTTGAACCAGATTTTGGCGTGTTCTTTTTCGTTATTGGCGGTTTCTTCGAAAATAGCAGCGATTTGCTCAAAGCCGTCCTTCTTTGCCTTTGAAGCGTAGTAGGTATACTTGTTTCTTGCCTGAGATTCCCCGGCAAATGCGGCCATGAGATTGGCTTCGGTTCTGCTTCCTTTAAATTCCATTACTTGTACCTCCCGTTATTTTTTAATTTTAGTCGGCGTACTGAAAGTATCGCCCTTTGATGCCCTTATTATACACGATGTTTCCGAAAAATGGAAGAGGAAAATAAAAATAATTCTTAATTTTATTTTATTTTTTAAAACTCAGGAATGTAAGATGACAGAGATTCTGTAAAAAGACAAAACCGGGATGCAGAAACAATCTGCATCCCGGTTTGCTTTATAAAAATTAGTCAGCGTATTTGTCGTCGTTCCAAGCGTACATTTTACGCAGCTCTGCGCCAACGGTCTCCAGCTCGTGAGAAGCTTCGATGCGGCGGCAGGCATTGAAGTGTGCGCGGCCATTCTTGTTTTCGGCAATCCACTTGCTGGCGAAGGTGCCGTCCTGAATCTCGGCGAGAATCTTCTTCATTTCCTTCTTGGTCTCGTCGGTAATCAAGCGTTTGCCGGTCTCATAGTCGCCGAACTCAGCGGTATCGGAGATGGAGTAACGCATCATCTTGAAGCCGCCGGTGTAAATCAGGTCAACAATGAGCTTCATCTCATGGATGCACTCGAAATATGCATTTTCGGGAGCATAACCAGCCTCCACCAGAGTTTCAAAGCCGGCCTTCATCAAAGCGGTTACGCCGCCGCACAGAACAGCCTGCTCACCGAACAAATCGGTTTCGGTTTCAATCTTAAAGGTGGTCTCCATAATAGCTGCACGGGCACCGCCGATGCCTGCGCCATATGCCAAAGCGATTTCCAGGCAGTGGCCGGTAGCATCCTGCTCTACAGCAACCAGGCAGGGAGTACCCTTGCCCTCCATGTATTCGCTGCGCACGGTATGGCCGGGAGCCTTGGGAGCAATCATGAACACGTCAACATCTGCCGGGGGCTTAATCTGGCCAAAGTGGATGTTAAAGCCATGAGCAAAGGCCAGTGCCTTGCCTTCGGTCAGGTTTGGGGCAATATCTTTATAGTACATATCGGCCTGACGCTCATCGGGAATCAGCACCATGATGATATCGGCTGCCTTGGTAGCGTCGGCCACATTCATCACAGTCAGGCCATGAGCCTCTGCACGGGCGCGGCTCTTGCTGCCGTCATACAGACCAACAATTACGTTCACGCCGCTGTCCTTCAGGTTCAGGGCATGAGCATGTCCCTGGCTGCCATAACCGATAATGGCGACGGTTTTGTCCTTAAGCACGTTGATGTCACAATCTGCCTGATAATAAATCTTCGGCATAATAAGTACCTCCTGAATCCTTTTAAAAATAATATATGGAAGCCGGGGAGCAGCTTGATACCGCCCGGCGGCCGCATTGGCAATTACACTTCTTTTTTTCGGGTGATTGCAGCACCCTTTTCAATGGCAATGGTGCCGGTACGAACCACTTCTTTGACCCCATAGGGATGAAGAAGCGTCATCAGGTTTTCGCCCTTTTGAGGCGTTCCGGCAAAACGCAGCGTCATAGTAGTGGGGGAGACATCGATGACCCGGGCATCAAACAGGTTGGCAAGCTGCAAAATCTCGGTGCGCTGCTGGGCGTTGGCCGAAACTTTAATCAGGTTCAGCTCACAGCTGAGAAAATCTCCGGCGGTATTCAGTGTTTTGACTTTGATGACCGGAATCAGCTTGTTCAGCTGTTTTTCCACCTGTTCTACAATATGTTCATCCCCGTTGACCACAATGGTCATGCGGGAGATTTTTGAATCTTCTGTAACACCTACAGCCAAGCTGTCAATGTTAAATCCCCGGCGGGAGAATAACGCCGCTACCTTGGACAGAACGCCGGGTTGGTTTTCTACCAGAACGGCAAGTGTATATTTCATCCCGGTTCCCTCCTTATATGGTAGGCGTGTCCGAATCTACCCGGCACACCAGCACAAAGGGTCCCTTGTGCTCCAGCATTTCTTTTGCATATTCCACCGCCTGCCGGTTGCTTTCCGCACGCTTGGCGGGAAGGCCATAGGCTGCGCACAGCGCCACAAAATCCGGATTCCCGTCCAGTATTGTAGCAGCATAGCGATGACCATACAGTTTGTCCTGTAGCTCCTTTACCATTCCCAGACGGCCGTTTTCCATAATAATCAGCTTGATGTCCACGCCGGTCTGGCACAGGGTGCCAAGTTCACCCATCACCATTTGGAAAGAGCCATCGCCGCATACCGCAACGACTTCCCGATGGGGCTTTGCCAGCTTTGCACCAATCGCGGCGGGAAGGGCATATCCCATGGTTCCCAAACCGCCGGAAGTGAGAAACCGGCCTTCTTTTACATTGTAGTTTCTGGCACACCAGATTTGGTTCTGTCCCACATCTGCCACCAAGATGGCGTTTTCGTCCATCAATTGGGAAAGGCTGCGGATAAAGGAACGGGGCTCCACTGCATCCTCACGGTCTACCCCATGGGGAACATAGTCTACTTTTAAATCTACGACACGCTTTACCCATTCCGGACGGTCGATATAGTGGATTTTCTCCGCCATCTGTGCCAGTACCTGCTGGATATCGCCCACAATGGGGATGTCCACGGGCATATTTTTCCCGATTTCTGCCGGGTCAATATCAATATGAATAATCTTGGCCTGCTCCGCTACCTGTTCCGGTGCTGCCACTGCACGGTCGCCTACTCGTGCGCCGCACAGGATAATTAAATCCGCTTCGTGCATGGCCCGATTGGCATAAGAACGGCCATGAGAACCAATCATTCCCAAATATCGGTCGCTGTCCATGGGAACCACACCGATACCCATCATCGTGGCCACAATGGGAAGCCCGCTGTTTTTTGCAAAGGCCTTCATTTCTTCCCTTGCGCCTGCCAGTACCACGCCGCCGCCACAGCAAATCAGGGGGCGCTTAGCTTCTTCAATAGCTTGAATCGCTTTTTTAATTTGTAAGCCGTGACCCTGTGTCCGGGGCTTATAGCCGATAATTTCGGCTTTTTCGGGATAAGAAAAGCTGTCTGTCTGCGCCTGCTGAATGTCAACCGGTACATCAATCAGTACCGGGCCGGGCCGGCCGGTAGCAGCAATATGAAATGCCTCTTTAAAAATACGGGGAATCTCTTTGACATCCTTTACCAAATAGCTGTGCTTGGTAAAGGACTCGCAAGCGCCGGTTACATCGGCTTCCTGGAAAACATCCCTGCCCAATAGCTCGGAGTTTACCTGCCCGGTAATGGCTACAATCGGAATAGAATCCATATAAGCCGTAGCAATACCCGTAATTAAATTGGTCGCGCCAGGGCCGGAGGTAGCGATGCATACGCCGGGTTTTCCGCAGCTGCGGGCATATCCGCTGGCCATATGGGCCGCGTTCTGCTCTTCCCGTACCAGGACATGGCGGACAGAAGACTGGTATAAATAATCATAAAAAGGGCATATTGCTGCGCCGGGATAGCCAAAGGCAATTTCGACGCCTTCTGCTTCCAGGCACTTGACCATCATTTCGGCTCCGCTTATCAAAAAGCATCCCCCTCCTTTTGTAATGACTTTACACCGATATATCAGACAACCCGTTTAGTTGTCTGATAAGATGTGTTTCATTCATTATATCCTTTTATGCAGGATTCGTCAATGCTCCATTCAAAAATAATTATACACAACACAGCTTACTCTGAAAAGACTTTGGATTGAATTTTTTCCATCACACGCTTCCATTCCCTGATAATGGAAGCTTCGTCCAGCATTTGGCACTTGCCATTTTCAACTACCATTTTTCCATCAATGAATACATGAGAGACGGCACCTGCACCACACTGAGTCACCAGGTTGTGTAAAAGCGCCGGATGTCCAGGAAAATCAGGGTACAGTGCAGGGTCTTGCAGCGAAATCAACACCAAATCTGCCTGTGCGCCGTCACGCAACACGCCACAGTCGGAATGACCGAGCACCTTGCTGCCGCCTTGACAGGCCAGCTGTAAAATATCCTGTGCTTGGTACGCTTCACCGCCGGGTTGTACCTTCATCAGATGATAAGCGGTGCGGAGCACTTCCCACCAGTCGGTGGAACCCCAGTCGCTTCCAAGCCCGCAGGGGATTTTGCGTTTCAATACTGCCGGAAGATTCATAATGCCGGTTCCGGTGTACAGATTGCTCACCGGGTTGTGTACAACGCCCGCTCCGCTTTCCATAATGGTGTCCCAGTCTTTTTCTGATGCATGGACACAGTGATACAGTACGTTTCGATGGGACAGCAAGCCCTTTTCCAAAAACAGTTCCGGTGAAGATTTTCCGCAGAAATCCTCTGCCAGCTGCCGCCGGTAAGCAGTTTCCAAACAATGGCTGCCAAAAATTCTGTCTGCAAAGCGGTCATACATGGATTTGACGGCAGAAAGTGATTCTTCCGTCAAGTCTTCCTCTTCCAGCAGGTGCCCGGCAAAAGAAACCAGCGGGGAATCCTTTCCGGCAAAGTCGGGCAACAGGGTGTCTGCGTCCAGAATTCCGCGCATGCCCAGTGCTTCCATCGCCCGCTTTTGCGCCAAAAGGCTGCCGTTAACAGCGCCGCCGTCAAACACCATGGTGACACCCTGTTTTAACAGCTGCATATATTCAAACTGGGAGATGGCTTCCATCTCTTCTTCCAGCAAATCCTGTTCAATTACATCATACACCCTGGCCTGCATAGCGGTTTCTGGAATTTCTCCAAACCATTCGGTAAGAGGGCGGTCATGCTCCAGCCCCTTTCCCGGTGTGGAAAGCCCGTGAAAATGGGCATTGACCATTCCGGGCAAACACAGCATTTGAGAAGCATCCATTCCTTCTGTCAGGGTTCCGGGAGGCAACAGCTTCAAACGGTCTTTTTCCTGGGTAATATCAAAGATATGCAGGGAATTATCCGGCAAAAAGCAAAGAGCACTGCATAATTTCATACTATTATTTTCCTTTCTTTATAGGAGATAACTTCAGTATAAAACAATCCCAGTGAATGTCAAGAATCCCCCATAGAGACAGCACTCTTCTGTTCCGCCACGTCTTTTTCTTGTGACAAACAGCGACGATATAACAAGTCGATTCCAAATGCTCCAAGCGGTGCTGTAATAAGAATGGCAAGAACCGCCACCGTGAGTACCAAATGACCGCAGGCAAGCCCCGCAGCAAGAGGCAGACCGCCAATTGCTGCCTGCACGGTTGCCTTTGGCATATAAGCTACCGTACAGAACAGGCGCTCTTTTCTGTTGAGAGCTGTTTTGAGCAAACACACCATTACGCCTGCCATGCGGAATAACAAAGCACCAAAAATCAAAATTACCGCTGCAAGGCCTGCAGTAGATACATATTTCAAGTCTACTGTTGCACCCACCAGCACAAACAGGAGTACCTCTGCTGCTGCCCAAAGCTTGGAATACTTTATCGAAAGGCGTACTGCGGCAGGTTCACGTTTTTTCTGCACAGCAACTCCCATACTCATAACGGCCAGAAGCCCCGAAAACGGTACATATGCACCGATAGCATCCTGCTGGCTGACAAGGATGCAGGAAAGGCTTAACAAAATGACCACTTTTAAAGAATCGCGGATATGGATTTTTTTAAAATAGAAAGCGAGAAGCAGCCCGATTCCCAAGCCTGCCGCAATACCGGTAATAATGGAAACGGGAATCTGTATCAGTGTGAGAGGGGAGAAGCTTCCACCCTGTTCCAACCCCATAAAAGAGGTAAACATGACAATGACAAACACATCATCCACAGATGCGCCGGCCAAAAGCATTTGGGGAATGCTTTTCTCTGTCCCACGCTTTTCTTCCATAAGCTTGAGCATTTTGGGAACAATCACCGCCGGAGAAACGGCCGCCAACACAGCGCCCATAATGGCGGCCTCCCCATAAGAAATCCCCAACAGGGGAGGGGCCAACAGAATAATCCCCGCCATTTCAAAAGATGCCGGCACAAAACACAGCAGCACCGCAGGCCGTCCGACTTTTTTCAAATCGTTAAGGTTTAAAGACAGCCCTGCACGGGTCAAAATGATAATCAGGGCAATTTGCCGCAAATCAGCGGAAATGTTCAGAATGGAATCATCCAGAAGATTGAGGACACACGGCCCCAGCAGAATACCGGCAGCCATCATGCCCAACAATCCAGGCAGCCGGCACTTACGGCACACCCATCCCAGTACCATTCCTGTGAGAAAAATTAGGCCAAGACTTGTTAACATAAAACACCCTCCAATTGAAAATATGGACGCATAACAAAAAATGCCAATGACCCCTGTCAAATTGACAGAAGTCATCAGCATTTCTATGCGGTTTCGGCAAACGCCGGGGGAGTACTTCATTCCCCATGTTTCATTGTAGAATTCAGGATAGCATATTCCTGCTAAAAAGGCAAGCCTGGATTAGAATTTTATCCGTTTATCCAAGCAGGAACTGGCTGATACTGATGACCAGACCGGAAAATACGATGGACACCGTAGACACCAGTTTAATCAAAATATTTAGCGACGGGCCGGAAGTATCCTTGAAGGGGTCGCCTACTGTATCACCAATCACGGCGGCTTTGTGGCAGTCGGAACCTTTTCCGCCGTGCTCACCTGATTCAATATACTTTTTTGCGTTATCCCATGCGCCGCCAGCGTTGGACATGAACACCGCCACCGCAAAACCGGTAACGGTAACGCCGCCCAACAATCCTACCACGGCTTCTACACCGAGAATACAGCCGGTCACAATCGGCACGATAATGGCCAGCAGCGAAGGCAGCACCATTTCATGCAGTGCGCCCTTGGTACACAAATCCACACAGGAAGCATAATCCGGGTCGGCTTTTCCCTGCATAATGCCCTTAATTTCCCTGAATTGTCGGCGAACCTCTACCACAATGGACTGTGCTGCACGCTGTACACCGCTCATAGTTAGGGCTGCAAAAATAAAGGTTAACATAGCACCCAGGAAAATCCCGACCAGTACTGCCGGATTGGTAAGGGACAAATCGATGGTAACTTTTCCTTTTACCACGTCTACATAGGAAACCAGCAGCGCCAGCGCTGTCAATGCAGCAGAACCAATGGCAAACCCCTTACCAGTAGCAGCGGTGGTGTTGCCCAGAGAGTCCAAAGCATCGGTGCGATTGCGGACTTCTTCGCCTAAACCGCTCATTTCTGCAATACCGCCTGCATTGTCGGCTACAGGGCCATAGGCATCGGTGGCCAGTGTAATTCCCAAAGTGGAAAGCATACCTACTGCTGCAATGCCGATTCCATACAGGCCGCGGCTGAAGCAGGCTTCATAATTCTGGGCATCAGCGGTGTTGAGAGAACCGCCTGCTGCCAGGAATGATACAATAATGGCAATTCCCACAATAATCACCGGCGCGGCAGTAGAGAGCATTCCCAGGGAAATACCGCCGATAATGGTAGTCGCTGCACCGGTCTCGGTAGAATCAGCCAGCTTTTTGGTAGGCTTATAGGTATCCGATGTGTAGTATTCGGTAAAATATCCAATGGCAACGCCTGCCAGCATTCCGGCAAGAATGGCAAAATATACTCCCATATCTCCCAAAATAAACCAGGTGAGAGGAGCTGCCAGAATTGCAGCCAAAATGGTAGCACTATAGGTACCTTTTCGCAAGGCTCCCAGCAAATCACGCTGAGAAGCTCCTTCTTTTGTACGGATGAGGAAAGAGCCTAACAGAGAACAAATTACTCCCACAACCGCAATAGACAGCGGCAGAAGCATTGCATTCCAAACTTTATCAGTTCCGCCATATGCAGCTGCACCCAATGCAAAAGTCGCCAGAATCGAGCCTACATAGGACTCATAGAGGTCTGCGCCCATACCTGCAACGTCTCCAACATTATCGCCTACATTATCGGCAATGGTAGCAGGATTGCGGGGGTCATCCTCGGGAATCCCGGCTTCAACCTTTCCCACCAAATCAGCGCCCACATCGGCAGCCTTGGTAAAAATACCGCCGCCTACACGGGCAAACAGCGCCATAAAGGAAGCACCCATACCAAACATAACCATGGTGTGAGCGATTTGCACCGCGTCATATCCGGCAATATACTTTAAAATATGAAACCATACAGAAATATCCAGCAGTCCCAATCCCACTACTGTAAAGCCCATAACGGAACCGGAAGAAAATGCTACCTGCAAACCTCGATTCAAGCTTTCATGGGCAGCGTGAGCAGTTCGTGCATTGGAAGAAGTTGCTATCTTCATACCAATAAAACCGGCTAGTGCAGAATAGCAGCCGCCGGTGAGGAAAGCAAAGGGGATAAACCAGTTGTCAAGTTGGTTTGTAGCCACCAGGATAACCAATACCACAAAGACCACAAGGAAAATTTTGACAACAGCCTTATACTGACGCTTGAGATAGGCATTGGCTCCTTTACGGATAGAAGCTGCCAGTTTTTTCATCAAATCGGTCCCCTCAGAAAATCGGAGAACCTTACGGCTTTGTATCACAGCAAACAGCAGTGCGATAACCGCTCCGGCAAGACCAATCCAAAACAGGTTTTCTATCATTTTCTCCACTCCTTTTGTATCATATTGGGACACTATCTTCATTTGTGGGATATGTACATTTTAGCGCACTAAAGGAGTAAACGCAATAGTTTTTCGTGTTTTGATACAAAAATTTTTTATTATATTTGCAAATACTATGATTTATAAACCTCACAAGTTATTACGAGTTTTTATTTGTGCCATTGCCATTGGTTATCCTCATATAACAACAAAGGCCCGGATACTTACGCATCCAGACCCTTTGCAAACTGTATTATTTTTCCTGGCTGGCTTTGGCCACTGCGTCAGCAACCGCTTCTGTAACACGTGCATCAAAAATGCTGGGAATGATGTATTCCTCGTTTAATTCTTCTGCGGAAATGACAGAAGCAATGGCCTGTGCCGCGGCTACTTTCATCTTTGGCGTAATATCCCGGGCCCGTGCCTGCAAAGCACCCTTAAAAATACCGGGGAATGCCAGCACATTGTTGATTTGATTGGGAAAATCACTGCGGCCAGTACCCATAACTCTTACTCCGGCTGCCTTAGCTTCTTCATACATAATCTCAGGAGTTGGGTTGGCCATTGCAAAAACAATGGGGTCAGCGGCCATTGTCCGAATCATTTCCGGCTTTAGTGCGCCGCCTACCGATACGCCAACAAAAACATCGGCGCCTACCAGCGCATCCGCCAGCGTTCCCCGCAGGCCTTCGGGATTGGTAATGTCACACAGCATCTCTTTATGGTCAGCAATTCCCACTCCGCGCTCTTTATACAGGATGCCGTTTTCGTCACAGGCAATGATATATTTTGCACCAGCCGCCAGCATCATTTTGATAATGGCCGTTCCTGCCGCACCCGGTCCATTTAGAACAATTTTGATATCTTCAATCTTTTTTCCAACGACCTTTAAAGCATTCAAAAGGGCAGCCGTTACCACAATACCGGTCCCGTGCTGGTCATCATGGAACACCGGAATGTCCAGCTCCTCCTCCAAACGGCGCTCAATTTCAAAGCAGCGGGGAGACGAAATATCTTCCAGGTTAATTCCGCCAAAGCACGGGGCAATGTTCTTTACCGTGCGGATGATTTCTTCCGTATCCTGGGTATCCAGGCAAACCGGCACTGCATCAACGCCGCCAAACTCTTTGAACAACACAGCCTTTCCTTCCATAACGGGAATGGCGGCCTGTGCACCAATATTCCCAAGCCCCAAAACGGCGCTGCCATCAGAAACTACTGCAATGGTACGTCCTTTTAAAGTGTATTCATAAACAGCCTCGGGATTTTCATGAATTTTCCGGCAGGGCTCGGCTACGCCAGGCGTATAAGCAGTACTCAGGTCATCCCTGGTCTCCAGCTTGACACGGCTCACGGTTTCTATTTTTCCTTGATGCTCCCGATGCATTTTTAATGCCAGCTCGTTAAAATTTTTTCCCAATTTGAGCGCCCCTTTTCGATTCTTATTTTGGAAACAGTATAACACAATCCACCTATAAAATCTATAAACTCTCTCAGAGTCATATCGTGTGCATATCATATTTTTTTACTGATATGCATAGTTTTTCAGAAACAAGTGAAGGAGGAAACCTGTTTTGTA
Organism: Clostridiales bacterium; assembly: GCA_019418545.1. Taxonomy (GTDB): domain Bacteria; phylum Bacillota; class Clostridia; order Oscillospirales; family Acutalibacteraceae; genus Heritagella_A. The sequence goes on from DYBQ01000007.1 coordinate 38,107, forward strand.
TGATTATAACCGTGTTACGCTGGAACTGCAGCAATTAGATAACAGGTATGAAACCTGTCATCTTTCTTCTATTGGAAAAAGCCTTTGTGGACGCTCCCTGCATTTGTTTCGTATTGGAAGCGGTGAAAAAAAAGTTTTATATGCCGGTGCTTTTCATGGACTGGAATGGATAACAGCTGCTATGCTGACACACTTTTCCCGAAGGCTTTGTCAGGCACAGGAAAGCGGCTTGACTGTATATGGAATTCCCGTCCAGCCGCTTTTGAAAGAAATCTCATTTTATTGTATTCCCATGGTAAATCCCGATGGAGTGCAAATTTCGCTGTGTGGAGAACAAACTGCGGGGAAATATTCTTCCATTTCCGCCGGAAAAACCCATCAATGGCAAGCCAATGCCCGAGGAGTTGACATAAACCATAATTTTGACGCCGGATGGCATGTGCTTCATCAAATGGAGCAGAATGCCGGAATCACAGGTCCTGGTCCTACCCGATATGGAGGCGCCTTTCCCGAAAGCGAACCGGAAACATCTGCCCTTAGTGTCCTTTGCCGGGAAATCCCTTTTGAGCTGGTTATGGCTTTTCATACGCAGGGGGAAGAAATTTATTGGCAATATGGAGAGCATACACCAAACGTGTCAAAATTTATGGCAGAAGAACTAGCCCATATTTCCGGTTATCATGCAGCATTTCCAGAACCAATGGCATCGTTTGGCGGGTTTAAAGATTGGTTTATTGAAACATTTCGGCGCCCCGGCTTTACCATTGAAGCCGGGAAAGGAAAAAATCCTTTACCTTTTTCAAAATTGTGCGGGATAGAATCAAAAGTTTTCCCCCTGATGGCTATGGGATTAAAAATGGCATCTGATGAAAACTATGGAATCTCCCTTGAAAAGTGACAAAACCGTTGCAATCCTTTCATGTTTCTGTAATTGTTTCCTGGTAATCTATATGGTATGATAGAGGAGCCGGGACAGCCCGGCCTTTTGCATTTGAAATTGTGAGACCACACTCGTAAACAGAAAGGATTCTGGCAAGTTATGAAAAAAACACAAATAAAAATAACTGCTATGCTGGCAGCATTACTTCTTTGTTCCGCTTCTCTTTTCACTGCCTGTTCACCAGAAAATTCGGATGCATCTGCTGCTTCTTCCTCCTCGGAAGTGAGCAGCACCGTATCCCAGAGCTCTTCTGGTCTTCGTGATGATTCCTCTTCCACAGAAAGCCAATCGGATAACTCTCAAACCTTGCCCGATGTTAGTGCGGATGACCCTGATTTTGTACAGCTATTTGCAGAAAATCCGCTGGATGCTTCTTATTCCCAAGAAGCAGAAAACGCCGCGAGTACTGGCCAAATGCTCAGTGTTATGAATCGGTATATTGAATTTTGGAAAACAGAAGTAGACGGGGCATACCAGCAGCTGATGAATAAAACTTCTGGAGAAGGAAAAGAATCTATCCGCACCCAGCAGGAAGAATGGCTGAATGGTACGGAAGAAACTCTCCGCTCTATCGAAGAGGATGCACAGGGAGATGGAACCGCCCGTCAGCTTGAAATTTGCGGACAAATTCTGTCTTACTATCGGGCCCGGGCAGCCAGCCTGTATAGCCAGCTGTATCAAATTGAGCCCGACTTTTCCTATCAATTTAGCGAGAGCGATGCAGCTTCTTCCCAAGAATCATAAAATTACCCATACAAAAAGCCGCTGTTTTCAGCGGCTTTTTCTTTTATCCTATATGGTCAGCTTGTGTGAGAATCATTTTCTGCTCCGCTTTGTATTTGAGAGGAAACAGCCTGACTCCCTTCTGGCTGACTGCTTTCAGGTGTGGGGGTACTTTCGGGAGCCGGCGTTTTTTCAGGCTCCATCATAGTATCGTTATAAACTACCAATGATTGACTTCCCATTTGCTTATATCTGGTTTCTACCAGATTTTTTTTATATTTTACCTGTCCGTCCAGTGGGTCGTTAAAGTAATAATACTCACTGTCGTATCCCGTAAGTACCAGGCAATGCTCATGAGAAATCCACTGAAAGGTTTTCCCGGTATCTTTTAAAATCCATGTAGCCCCTTTTCCCGGCTCTACCATATACATAGTCGCCCACATGACAACAGGAACCCCCTTGTCGATATAGGTGCTGCATAAAGAAGAAAGGCTTTTTCCGGTAGTATTGACCATTGTACAGGAATCGGGAAGAAATTTGTTAATAGCCTTTTCAATGCAGGGAGCATAGCATCCGAACCCGTTGTTAGTATAGGGATTTCCCATAAAGGCATCATTGGGATGATAGCCTACCAGATTCCCGTTTTTATACGTAAAGGAAGCTTTGGGAAGATACTTATCAATAAAGGTATTGGGAGCTATCGAAATTCCTGCATACTGGCAGGCCATAACTGCACTGACACTTTCACATCCAGTAGGATATTTTCCAACCTGGCTGATAAAAGGAACCTCTGACAGCCACACCCTTTTTTCGGGCGTAGGAGTTGGTTTGGGCTTTTCGGTAACATTGGGTTTTGAAGAGGAAGAGGGAGTTGGTTTTGGATTTTTGGTAGCACTGGGTTTTGAAGAGGAGGAAGAATCCGGTGTTTGGGAGGGTTTTTGTGCCTGCTCCTTGTCTTCTTCTGTAATCGATTGGGAAGGTTTCTTCTGATTTTCCAGCTCTTCCTTTTCTTTTTGATTCTCCTCGTATACCTGCAAAATTTCAGGGTCTGTTTCCGGCTCATACACAGGTTCCGGCGTGCTTTTGGGCGTAGCCACCGGAGACGGGGTAGGGGTAGATGAAGGCGATGGAGATGGGGTTGGTTCCGGTGTAGGAGAATTGGTTTGTTTTGGTGTAGGAGTTGGCGTCTCTACCACAGCAGAAGAAGAATCCAGTGAACTTGGTGACGGTTCTACTTCTACTTCCTCTAAACTTCCAAAAAGTCCAATGAAAATCAAGCTGAAACAGACTACCAATACTGCCACGCCCGCCAACGCCATTTGCCTTCTTTTTTGATTCATATCCCTTTACACTCCCCAAATGCTGCCAGTAAAACAATACGGCTCAAGATTCTTCCGTATTTTCTGCTGTATCGGCCTCTTCCTGTACACTGCCGTCTGTGTTTTCATCTTCCGGTATATCGTCTTCCTCTTCGTGAGGTGCACGAGACAATGTGACAACCTTGTTGTTTTCTCCGGTAATTTTCATTACCCGCACACCCTTGCTGGGACGGGCGCATACCCGAATAGACTCGGCCTGAATCCGAATGATAATTCCATCAGCAGAAATCAGGATAATATCATCATCCAAATCCACAACCTTGATAGCTGCTACATCACCATATTTATCTACATGATAGTTCAGCAGGCCCTTACCGCCGCGGCTTTGCAAACGGTAGTCGGAAATCGGCGACAGGCGTCCATAACCGGTTTCGGAAACGGTAAGCACCAATCCATTTTCCCGCAGAATGGACATACCAACCACACAGTCTCCATCCTTCAGCGTGATTGCCTTGACGCCGCGTGCTGTCCGGCCCATTGCCCGGACATCAGTTTCGTGGAAACGAATGGCCATACCCTTTCGGGTAGCAGCCAACAGTTCATCATTGCCGCTGGTTAAACGTACCCAGCTTAATGCATCGCCATCATCCAAATCAATGGCAATGACACCGCCCTTTCTGGCAGTGTTAAAGGCACTGAGGCTAGTACGCTTAATAATTCCGTTACGGGTAACCATAACCAGATATTTGTCTTCCTGCATATCCTGCACCCGAATCATGGAAGTTACCTTTTCATCGGCGGACAGAGGCAAGAGATTTGCAATATTCATTCCCTTGCTGGTACGGGAGCCTTCCGGCACTTCATAAGCCTTCATCCGGTAAACCCGTCCCAGATTGGTAAAGTACATGACATAATCGTGGTTATTGAGCACAAACATTTCGGTGGCTACATCTTCGTCCCGGCGAGTCATACCACTGATGCCACGGCCGCCACGGCGCTGGGTGTGATAGGTATCCACCTTTTGCCGTTTAACATAACCAGCTTCTGTGAGTGTAAGGACACATTCCTCATTGGGAATCAAATCTTCAATATCCACTTCGCCGCTGATAGCTGCAATTTCTGTCCGACGCTCATCGGCATATTTTTTCTTCATAGCCAATGCTTCGTCCTTTACAATAGACAGAATCCGCTCTTCATGAGACAGGATATCCAGATAGTCTGCAATTTTCACTTTGAGGGCTTCCAGTTCGTCTTCTATTTTTTGCCGCTCCAAGCCAGTCAGCTGTCCCAAACGCATTTGTACAATTGCCTGAGATTGTACATCGTCAAGCCCAAAACGCTCACACAAACGAGTTTTTGCTGTAGGCTGGTCGGGGGAAGTACGGATAATGGAAATGACCTCATCAATAAAATCAACTGCAATTTTAAGGCCTTCCAGAATATGCTCCCTCTCCTGTGCCTTTTTCAGCTCAAAACGGGTGCGGCGGGTTACCACTTCTTCCTGGAAGCGGATGTATTCCTTCAACATTTGGATGAGGGTCAGCGTGCGGGGTTGGCCGTCTACAATGGCCAGCATGATAACGCCAAAGGTGGTTTGCATCTGCGTATAAGAATAGAGCTGATTTAAAACAATTTGAGGGGAAGCGTCCCGCTTCACATCAATGACAATATGCATACCCTCACGGTCAGAGTGGTCTTCCACATTGGAAATGCCCTCAATCCGCTTTTCCTTGACCAAATCTGCAATGCTTTCAATCAGCCGTGCTTTGTTCACCTGATAGGGGATTTCGGTCACGACGATTTTAAAGCGGCCGTTTTTCTCTTCTTCAATTTCCGCACGGGCACGCACGGTAATGCGTCCTCGCCCGGTACCATAAGCAGCACGGATTCCGCTTCGTCCCATAATCAGTGCACCGGTAGGGAAGTCGGGTCCTTTGATGTATTCCATGACTTCATCCAAGGTAGCATCTGGATTATCAATCAGGCAGCACATACCATCAATAACCTCGCCCATATTGTGAGGGGGGATATTGGTGGCCATACCCACGGCGATACCCGTAGAACCGTTTACCAGAAGGTTCGGAAAATGACAGGGAAGTACCTGGGGTTCTTTTAAACGGTCATCATAGTTTGGGCCGAAGTCCACTGTATCCTTGTCAATGTCCGCCAGCATGTCCACAGAGAGCTTGCTCATACGGGCCTCTGTATAACGATAAGCAGCCGGCGGGTCTCCGTCCACAGAACCGAAGTTTCCATGGCCATCCACCAGCATATACCGCATGGAAAAGTCCTGTGCCAGACGTACCAGGGCATCATATACCGAAGCATCACCATGAGGATGGTAACGGCCCAACACGGCACCTACCGTATCGGCACATTTACGATAGGCCTTTTCCGGCCACAAGCTGTTTTCATACATGGTATAGAGGATTCTTCTATGTACCGGCTTTAATCCATCCCGTACATCTGGAAGAGCACGGGAGATAATCACCGACATGGAATAGGCCAGGAAGGAGTCCTTCATTTCCTTTTCCAAATCTACCGGTATAATATGTCTTTCCTGCTCTTGCTGCTCCTGCAGAGCATCGCGCATTTCATCCATTTAGCAGACACCTTCCTGCAAATAATTTTCTCTCAGGGCCCGTTTCAGGAAATTCTGAACCCCTTTATATTCATCCATGGTCAACACTCTTTTGGGCAAAAACCGCATTCCACAGCCTTCTTCCAAAAGGATGACCCTTTTATCTTCATAAACCCGAAGGATTTCCTGATAAGAAATCCGCTCACACCCCATATCTGTGACGAAACGGACTCCTCTCCCATCAAATTCAGTCCGGCTGGCTACCATATGACTGGCATGGCTTGCAAAATATCGCCTGGCACGACGCCGGACTACATAAGGCATGGCAAAATCATAATATAGGCAAATCCCTATCCCCAAACAGGTAACCAGAAAATAGGCGATGTTGTTATACCCATTGGGCGCATAAAAATAAACCCTGCCAAGCAATGATGCAAATATCAGCCCCATTCCCAGCAAACGGAATAACAACAGCTCCAATCGGCCGGTTCTCATTTTTCTTGCCGCTACCTGAAAATCAGCAAAATCTTCTCCGGTAATCAAATAGCTGTCCAATATATATTTTTTTTCTGTATCCATAAGCGCAGCCTCCATCTCGTTGGCATTTTGCTGCCTGTAGTCTGTGCTTTCAGTTTTGACCAGATTTCCTTACTTTATACCGGGCCGTATCAATCATCCCGCGGCGTGGTGCCTGCCATAATCATCGCCTGCACTTCTGGCAGCACCCCTGGTTCTACGCAGCGAAGAGGCAAAATAACCATTTTTCTTTCGCGAGATAATACCAAATGATTCCCATACTGTGCACATCCGGTTTCGCCATCCAAGGGAATTTCCCATTCGTCTCCTGCATGCTCCACGATAATGGCATCGGGATAGATTTCCAGGGAAAATTCACGGCCGTCTGCCCGCTTTTTTGCCTGGCTTCGAAGCCCTAATTCCGGGACCACCCACACCACTGCGATAAGCAAAATACACACAACCGCCAAAGTCAAGGCTTCGGCAGTATGGGAAGTAAACCAGTTTATCAGGCAAAGAACTGCCGCGGCGGCCAAAATAACCGTTTCGATTACTGCTCGGGTTCCGGTTGTTTTGATATATCCCATGCCTTTTAGGCAGCGATATATCTCCCGCCAGCGCAGGACATAGTTTACTCGGATACCCGTTTGTACATCTTCGTAAACAGCAGCATCCTCATCAGCTACCAGCTCTGCTTCTGAGCCATCCCAGCCTTCCTCTTCATCTTCTTCTACGGCATCTTCCGGGACCTCCCGGTTTATTTTTTCCAAATCTCGGTCTCGCTCCATGTGTCTTTAGATGCGCCTGGTGGCGCTTTTCCTCCTTTTAGTCAATTACGTTTGGTTATTAAATTTGATATATATACAATAAGTAAATCAAACGTCCAAATTTTTAGCGTACCGGGCATTTTCTTCAATAAATTCCCGGCGGGGTTCCACCTTATCTCCCATGAGGACTGTGAAAATCTCATCAGCGGTGGCCGCGTCTTCCACTTCCACCCGAAGCATGGTGCGGCGCTCTGGGTCCATTGTAGTCTCCCACAGCTGCTCGGAATCCATTTCACCAAGGCCCTTATAACGCTGGATATCATAATTGCTTCCCAGCTCCGCCATAATGGCATCTCTCTGCTCATCGGAAAAGGCATAGCGATGTTTTTTTCCTTTGGTAATTCGATACAGCGGCGGCTGTGCCAGATAAATATGCCCCTGCTCTACCAGTGGACGCATGAAACGGAAGAAGAAAGTGAGCAGCAGCGTGCGAATATGAGAGCCGTCCACATCAGCATCCGCCATAATGATAATTTTGCCATACCGGAGTTTAGTAATGTCAAATTCATCTCCCAAGCCACAGCCAAGAGCTGTGACAACCGGCATCAGCTTTTCATTGCCATATACTTTATCCAGCCGGGCTTTTTCCACATTCAGCATTTTTCCCCACAAAGGAAGAATCGCCTGGAACTTCCGGTCGCGTCCTCCCTTGGCGGAGCCGCCTGCAGAGTCACCCTCAACGATGTAAATTTCGGTTTCTTCCGGGTTACGGGATTGGCAGTCTGCCAGCTTTCCGGGCAGGGCTGCATTTTCGAGAGCCGACTTCCGGCGTACCATTTCTCTCGCTTTTCTGGCGGCTTCTCTGGCTCTGGAAGCTGCCAAAGATTTTTCGAAAATGGCCTTTGCCGTGGCTGGATGCTCTTCCAAATAGGTGGCGTATTTATCGGTAATCAAATTGCTGACCAGCGAAAGGATTTCTACATTTCCCAGCTTGGCTTTTGTCTGTCCTTCAAACTGAGCTTCCTTCAGCTTAACACTGATAATGGCAGTGAGGCCTTCGCGGACATCGTCACCGGAAAGGTTTTTATCGCTTTCCTTGAGAATATTATATTTCCGGGCATAATCATTCATGACCCGGGTTAAAGCACGTTTAAAGCCATCCTCATGAGTACCGCCATCGGTGGTATGGATATTGTTGGCAAACGACAGCAAAAGCTCATTATAGCTGTCATTATATTGCATAGCAACTTCCACGGTAGCAGAATCATCCGGTGCAACCGCTGTAAAATGCATAACATCGGGATGGATGACCTCAACCGCTTTCTTTTTGTTGATATATTCTACAAAACTGGAAACGCCGCCCTGATAACAGAAATTATGCTGGACAGGTTCTTCCCCTCGCAAATCCGTCAGTTCAATATGAATTCCGGCATTGAGAAAAGCCTGCTCCCGAAGCCGGGTTTGCAGCGTTTCAAAGTTATAAATGGTAGTTTCTTTAAAAATTTCCGGGTCTGCTAAAAAGCGCACGGTGGTACCTGTACGATTGGGGTCTTCACTGGGACCCAAATCCTGCAGCTCTGTTACCTGCTTTCCGCGCTCAAAACGCTGAAAATATTTATGGCCTCCGGTATAAACCTCTACTTCAAGCCACACAGACAGTGCGTTTACCACCGATGCACCTACTCCGTGAAGTCCACCAGAAACCTTGTAGCTGCCGCCGCCAAATTTTCCTCCCGCATGGAGAATGGTGTATACCACCGTTACGGCAGGAAGGCCGGTTTGTTGCTGAATTCCTACCGGAATCCCTCGGCCATTATCCGACACGCTGATAATTTCTCCAGGCAGAATCTTTACTTCGATTTTATCACAGAATCCGGCCAATGCTTCGTCAATGGCGTTATCTACGATTTCATACACCAGATGATGAAGGCCTCTGGGTCCGGTAGAACCGATGTACATACCCGGACGCTTGCGGACAGCCTCCAGCCCTTCCAGTACCTGTATTTGACTTTCATCGTAACTTTGATTGGTTTGCGTCATATCGCTGAAATCCAAGTATAAACCCTCCAATTACTGATTTCCGCCCGGTGGGCCCGGCGGCAGCAAAAAACTGCCGGCAGAAGAAAAATCCTCTGTCCAAAATCCACAGAGGACCGATGACGATTTTCAGGATAATGATGAGGAAAATCTGTTGCAGCGACAAGTGAAAATATCACCATTCCCCAGATTCTCCCTATCATTTTTCATACTGTCCTATTATAGCACAAAAGCCATTAAAACACAATAAAAGACGGCAAAACGCCGTCTTTTATTCGAAAAACATATAGAAGGCCAACCCTTTATAAAACTCTGGTTTCATCCAGATTTTCTTGAGAATCCACTGCCTGTTTTGGCTGGGCAGAGTGTGCAGGGATTGAGTTCTTTTTATCCTGTGGAGCAGGGGCACGCCGAAGAACCGGTACGCGGAGCTGTACACAAAACAGACTTAGAATATAGAACAAGAGGAATGGAGCAGCCACAGCCAGCACCGACCACCATACAGCTTCTTCCATCAAAAGCAATGTAGCTGCCAGAATCAATGCGCTTAAAGCAATTGCCGCAAAGGCCATACTCAAAACTGCAGTAGACAGTGTCACATTGGAAATTCCCAGACAATGAGGGCAGCGGTATTCTCCACGGCGCCGCAAGCTCCAAGTAATTATCAAATTTACTTTTTTTCCGCAATATGGGCACACTGCCCGTCCAAACTGTTTCATAAAATCAGGTATCCTCCCATCGTTTGATGCTAAGTCCTTCTACAAATCCTGTCCTCTTTAAAAGTGTAGTGGTAGAAATCTGGGAAATATATACAATGTCTTCGCCCGTTTTTCCCCGACACAATACGAAAGACTTTGGCATCTCCAGAGATACATTGACAACACGCCCTTTTTTCTGTGCCTCTGCAAGATAATCCCGGGTGGTCTTGGAAATCGTAGAAGTTTCCAAATCAAATATTCCAACAATATCATTGATTTTGATTACGGTATCCTGTCCCAAATGGAGATACATACCAATTCGTCCTTTCTCCGCACGGCCCTTCTTTACCGCTGTATTTTTATGAGGAAGCTTTTTTATTCTTCTCGAATATTTCCTTCCTGTACGCAAAATACTTTTCCTTGCTCCAACATGCGCATCGTAGAAGCGTCACAACAGGTGATAAAAATTTGTCTGCCCTGTAAATGATTGAGCAAATATTCCTGCCGGCTGATATCCAGCTCACTCATAACATCATCCAACAGTACTGCCGGCGGCTCTCCAATAATACTTTCCAGTACCGCTGCTTCAGCCAGCTTTAAGGAAAGGACAATGGAGCGCTGCTGCCCCTGTGAGCCAAAAATTCTGGCCGGTGAGCCGTTAAGAGTTAACTGTAAATCATCCCGATGGGGCCCAACTGTTGTAAATCCTGCCCCCAGGTCATCCCGCTGACATTTGTGCAGCGTCTCCATCATGGCCTCTGCATATTTTTTGCCAGTATTCTGCTGGTTTATTCCAGTCATTACCATTTGAAGGCCGATTTGCTCCCTGTTTTTTGAAATTCCGCGGTAGATTTCCCGGACTTCCGGCTCCAGGTTTTGGAGGTATCTCTGGCGCTCCTCCATAATGGCCCCGCCAAACCCAGACAGGCGCTCATCCCAAATCTCCAACGTATCCATCAATTCGCGGTGCCTTGGGATATCTTTCAAAAGCATATTACGCTGCTGCAGGGTACGATTATACTGGTTTAATAACCCTGCATAAGAAGGGCGAATCTGACAGATGGCACTGTCCAAAAAACTTCGTCTTTCTGCTGGACCATCTTTGACAAGGGATAAATGCTCCGGTGAAAACACCACCGCGCAGAAGGTTCCCACCAAAGAAGACGCTGCCTTTTTTCCTACGCCATTTAATACAGCACTTCTGCGGCCGCTCTTGATTTTGAGCTCTGCGGTTTGCTGCCTTCCTGCTCCAAAAAAATCCATGGTCAGCGCCGCTATATTGGGATTTTCTGTTTCGGCTTCCATACGGACCAAGTCCCCATCCCGAGCGCCCCGAAACGAATGGCCTCCTGTAAACAGCCAAATCCCCTCTAACAGGTTCGTTTTTCCTTGAGCGTTGTCCCCATAAATCACATTCACTCCAGGACCGGGAGAAAAGCTTCCTGTGCAAAGATTCCGGTAATTTTCAAAGGACAGAAGTATCACTCTCACGCAGATGTCACCTGGTATTCTATACCGGCAAAAACAGCTTTATCGCCAGGCCGCATTTTTTTGCCGCGCATGGTACACACTTCCCCATTTACGGTGACTTCTCCGTTTTGAATGGCAACCTTTGCCTGACCACCGGTTTCAAATGCACCAGCCAGTTTTAACATGGCATCCAAACGAATGAATTCTGTATCAATTTGGATTGTTTGCTCCATATACTCTTCCCTTCTTTCATCTATAGAATTTGGATTCCCTTTTATACTATTTGTATAAAAGGGAATTTATACAAATAGTATAAATTAAAATTCTTCGGTTTTCAGTCGTACCGGCAGAACCAAGAACAGGAAAGAATCTCCCTCTTTAGGCAAAACTTTCATAGGAGAAAGAGCCCCGTTCAAAACTACTTTCACTTCGTCGCCCTCTACATTTCGAAGTGCATCCAATAAATACCGGTTGTTAAATCCAATTTCCACCCGACCACCGGTCAGCTGGCAAGGCAATTGGTCATTGGCACGCCCCACTGCTGTAGAGCACAAAATTTTAATTTCATCATCCTCGAAGATGCAACGCACCGGACTTTTTAGTCTGTCGGTAATTAACAGGGATACACGTTCCACACTATCAATAAAAGAACGTGTTTTCACAATCACTTCCGTTGAACCAGCCGCCGGGATTGCCGCTTTATAGTCCAAAAATTCTCCCTCCAGCAAACTGGAAAGAACTGTATAATTCCCAATTCGGGAAATAATATGCCGTCGTCCCACTGAAATTTGTAATTCCTGCTCTTCATCTTTTAATAGTTTTAGCAGCTCTGCCAATGCTTTTCCCGGAACCACAAACTTTAACTCTTCGCTGCACATTACCGGCTCCGTTCTCATAGCAAGACGATATCCATCCACCGATACCATACGCATAGTGTTGTTCGTAATTTCGAACAGGCTTCCTGTGTGAATCGGTTTGGCATCATTATCGGACACCGCAAACAACGTTTGCCGTATCATGCTTTTTAATAAAGGTTGGCTAATGGTAAAAGATACGGTATCTGTAACAGCCGGAAATTCAGGAAATTCTTCTGCCGGAATCCCTATAATAGAGAATTCACTTGCGCCGCTATGAATGATTGCAATATTTTTTTCATCCACGGAAATTTCCAAGGATTCAGATGGCAATCTGCGAACAATATCGCCAAATAATTTTGCATTCAAAACAACAGTGCCCTCTTCATTGATAGATGCAGGTACCTGTGTTGTCATTCCCAGCTCTAAATCGTAAGCGCTGAGCTCTAACGTTCCCTGTCCTGCCCGAAGCAGTACGCCTTCCAATGCAGGAACTGTCGATTTTGTAGAAACAGCTCTTTGAATATTCAACACTGCTTCGGAAAGATCTTTTTGAGAGACAGTCAGTTTCATTAAGAACCTTCTTTCTATATGGATAGGAAAGATTATTTGTTTAAATTTAGAATCAGTAGTAGAGTAGACGGAAAAGTGGAATTAGGCGAAATAGCCCAGCGCAAAGCCAACAATCTGTATTTTTATGCAGATGATAGATTGTGAATAAATAGCATATATCCCCAGAGACAAATTGACGCTTTTGGAGAAGTTGAAAACTTAGTGGGGAATGTTAAAAAGATGTTGAAGCGAAGGAACATCCATATTCTTCACTTATAAACAGAAAAGTAGAAAAGTGGAGAGATTTTTAACTTTCTCTAAAAGAAATAAAATTACCGGTCGCGGATATTTTTGATAATATCTTCGATTGTCGCTTTGGTGCGGGGGTCTTTGACCATGTTCTTTTCTACCTGCTGGATAGCATATACAACGGTAGAATGGTCTCTTCCTCCAAATTCTTTTCCAATAGCTGCCATAGGAAGTTGTGTGATTTCCCGAACTACATACATGGCAATTTGTCTTGCGTTAGACAGGGGGGCAGGCCGTTTCCCAGAACGGATGTCGTCAGGAGAAACTCCAAATGTCCGTCCCACTTCTTCGATGATTTTCTCAATGGTAACAGGAGCCGGCTGGTCATTATTGATAATATCGCTGATAGCAGCCTGCGCTGTGTTGATGCTGGGAGTTTTTCCTTCCAGAAGATAATAGGCTTTTAATTTTTTGACAGCTCCCTCCAGTTGACGGATATTGCTTTTCAGTTTGTTGGCGATATACTCGCATACATTGTCGGGAATCATCAAATCCAGAAGCTCTGCCTTTCTTTTGATAATGGCAATCCTGGTTTCAAAATCCGGCGGCTGAATGTCCGCCGTCAGGCCCCATTCGAAACGGGTCTTCAAACGGTCTTCCAATGTAGCAATATCTTTGGGAGGCCGGTCCGAAGTGAGCACAATCTGTTTTTTAGATTCATAGAGAGTGTTAAAGGTGTGGAAGAATTCTTCCTGAGTAGATTCTTTGCCGGCAATAAACTGAATGTCATCCACCAGCAGCGCGTCTGCCTGGCGGTATTTCTGCCGGAATTCCGGTGTGGTACCTTTGCGGATGGCTTCAATGATTTCATTGGTGAAGTCGTCCCCTTTGATATAAAGGATGTTCATTTCAGGATGCGTCTTTGAAATCTCATTGCAAATGGCATAGAGCAAATGGGTTTTTCCAAGACCGGAATTTCCATAAATAAACAGCGGGTTATATAAAGCGGCTGGTTTTGACGCAACGGCCAGAGATGCCGCATGTGCAAATTTGTTTGAGGGACCGACGATAAACGTGTCAAAAGTAAACTCGTAGTCATCGCTGCTTTTTTCGACATGTTTTTTTTCTTTTCCATCTGACAGCTCTTCTGGGGTGCAAAGCTGGATTTCGATTCCTGAGCCGAAAATTTCTCCAAATGCATTCGTTAATAATTCAGAATAGCAGCGGGTGAGTGTTTGCTTGTGGAATTCGTTGGGAACTTCCAGGGTTGCCACTCCTTTTGAAAAGTCCAATGAAATAGGTTTTATCCTGCTAATCCAGGAATCATAGGCTACTTCTGTAATATGTTTTTTGCAATACTCACAAATTAAGCCCCATGCTTCCAGAAACGATTCCATAGTATTATCCATCCCTTCTAACCGGCAGTGCCGATGTGTTTTTTGTAAAATTTTCGAGTGTGTCCCAAAATATCTTAACATATTTTCCACAGTAACGCAATTTCTTTCGTTGAAAAAACGCTTATTTTTCAACGTTAATAATTGTGAAAAATGATTTTAGGGAATCATGGAAAAGGAACCTATTGATAGAAGAAAAGCAAGAGTGCATGGAAGAATTTATAAAAGATGAAAGAAAACTTTGGCTGATGTAAAAGAAAATCTGCCGGAAAAACAGTTCCTTTTTCCGGCTTTTTGTGATATAGTAAGAGAAACCTCCCGTAAATGGCCTGACAAACCTGAGATGCAGTGGGAAAATCCGCGATTTTCAGCCGGATTTTATGAGATTTTTATTGACATACCGCCGTTTGGTGGGGTATAATGCTAACTTGCAAGGCTTATACCTTTATACCCCGAAAGGAGGGTGTTTGTATGCTGAGAACGTATCAGCCGAAAAAGCTGCACAGAAAAAAGGAGCATGGCTTCAGAAAGAGAATGTCTGACAGAAACGGCCGCAAGGTCCTGGCTCGCCGCAGAGCAAAGGGCAGAGCTCGCCTGTCCTACTGATTTTTGAATCTGTTCCAAACAAACAGCGCGGCGGCAGTTTTGCCGCTGTAGGGGCCACCGTATAGAAGGGAGTTTGGCAGCCGATGTGTGACTGCCGGACCATATCCAGCTTTGACACTCCTTTGCAGGGGGTCAGATGGAATCCTTCAGCGTGGCCTTTTCTTTATGTTTTTTCAATGTTGTTGCCATAAATTTCCCTGTAAACCGGAAGTTTGGCCTAGGGATGGAATGTATGCCGGGGAATGCCCGGCAGTATGGATGGATGTCGGATGGATTGCTTTGTTTCAATTTGTGAAAACCGTGATTTCAGAAGAATTTATGCCAGAGGCAGGTCTTTTGTTACGCCGGTTCTGGTAGTATATGTAATGAAAAATAGAACCCGTCTTCTTCGAGTGGGGATTACTACCAGCAAAAAAATTGGGAACGCTGTGAAACGAAGCCGTTCCCGCCGGGTAATTCGGGAGGCGTTACGCGCTGTTGCCCCCAACATTAAAGATGGATATGATTTGATTCTGGTGGCCCGGGCCAGAACTCCTTTTGTGAAAAGCACGGAGGTCCAGCTGGTGTTGCAGCAGCAGTTGGAGAAAGCAGGCATTTTAAAATGAAAAAAGTGTTAATGTGGCTTGTTCGTTTTTATCAACAGGCGATTTCTCCCAGAAAACCTCCCTGCTGCAAGTATATCCCCACCTGTTCCCAATATGCGCTGGAGGCGTTGGAGAGGTTTGGCGCAGTAAAAGGGACAGCACTGGCTGTTTGGAGAATCCTTCGCTGTAACCCTTTTAGCCGGGGCGGGTATGACCCTGTCCCCGAAAAAAAGAAAAAATGACTGATAAATTGAGGTGCCCAGGCTTATGTTCATGGATTTTTTTAATTTCTTTGGCGGTTTACTCGGCTATATTCTGTGGTTCTTCTATATGGTGGTGAAGAACTATGGTGTAGCGATTATTTTGTTCACCGTTGTGGTGAAAGTGTTGCTGTTCCCCATGTCCATTAAACAGCAGAAATCTATGGCGGCACAGAGTAAGCTGGCGGCCAAACAAAAGGAATTACAGGCGCGATATGCCAATAAAAAAGATGCCAATAGTAAAATAAAATATCAGGAAGAACTTCAAAAACTGTATGATAAGGAAGGCGTCCACCCTATGGGAGGATGTTTGACAACACTGCTTCCTTTCCCGATTATGCTGGGATTGTATTATGCTGTGGTGTTCCCACTGAAGAATGTGCTGCATCTTCCTTCTGATTCCGTACAGCAGGCACTGGATTTACTGCAGAAAATCCCGGGAATCGGCGTGAATTTTTCTGCTAACAGCTTTTATAATGAAATGGAACTGGTAAAGCACTTTGATGCCTTGAGAGACCACCTGACCGGTATCTTTACTGGCAGTGAGCTGGACCAGATTGCTTCTCTTTCCAGAGGGTTCCAGTTCTTGGGACTGGATTTATTGAAAACGCCTCAAGGCAGCGAGTTTTCTACCATGCTTTGGTTGATTCCGGTTTTGTGTCTGATTTCTTCTTGGGCATCCCAGTACTTTATGATGAAGTTACAGCCTGGCATGCAGCAGCAGCAAGGATGCATGAAGGTTATGATGTATGGTATGCCTTTAATCAGCGTTTACTTCTCCTATATTATGCCCGGCGCAATCGGTTTCTACTGGATTATTTCTACGTTAACCAGTTTTGCATCTACATTGGTGATGAACCGTTTTTACAGCCCGGCTCAATTGACCGCAAAAGCAGAAGCACAGCGTGCAGCGCTGCGTTTTCAGGAAGAGTCGGTGGTGAAAGAGCTGCCGCCTGCCGTTCAAATGCGTCTTGCTGAAAAGTTACAGGGCGCTCAGGGAGGAAAAACGGAAGATAAAAAGGATATGTCTCAGAGCAAAAAGGGCAGTAAGAATAAGACGAAAAAACAGGGAAAATCCGGCTCAGATGCTTATTTGGGGTCGAAAAAATAACATTGGGATACCAATGTTTTGGAGGTGCAGGTTGTTATGATTAAAGAGATGATTGCGACTGGCGATACGGTAGAACAGGCATATGAAAAGGCCTGCGAAATGTTGGGAGTTGAAACCCACGAGGCTGAATTTGAGATTTTGGAAATGCCCGTAAAGAAAACTTTTGGAATTTTTGGGGGAAGCCCGGCCAAGGTACGTGCTTTTATCAAGTCTTCTCCGGCGGACGAAGCGGCAGAATATCTGAAAAAAATTGTTCGCGGAATGGGTCTCGATGATATTGAAATTGAAATTAAGGAAGAAGAAAGCGGTGCGTTGCTTTCTCTGACCGGCGAGGATATTGGTTTTATTATTGGCCACAGAGGAGAGACACTGGATGCCTTGCAATATCTGGCAGGCCTGGTGGCGAACCATGTGGAGAATACCTATTATCGCATTACGCTGGATATTGGAAACTATCGCGAAAAGCGGAAAGAAACGCTGGAAGTATTGGGCCGGAAAATGGCTGCCAAAGCACTGAAAACTGGCCGGAATTGCTCTTTGGAGCCTATGAATCCTTATGAGCGCCGTATTATCCATACGGCCGTACAGGAAGTGGAAGGCGCCAAGTCCTGGAGCGAAGGCGAGGATATGGCACGTCATGTGGTGATTGGCCCTGAAGAGGGCGAGCGCCCTCAGCGCCGCAGCAATAACTATCGCGGCGCAAATTCCCGTTCCCGCGGCGGCCAAAAGGGCGGAAACCGTCGGAACAGTGGCGGCAGACCCCGTAACAATGAGAATACGGGCCGTCCTGCCGGAAGTGCTCCGAAACGTGACAGTGGAGATGCGCCTCTGTATGGACGCATTGACCGGAAGGGCTGAACGGACGGGTCAGGCATTATGTGAAAGTTTGAGGCGGTTCTGGAAAGAGCCGCCTTTTTGTTTGTCAGAATGGAAGGTGATATTATGATTCTTTCAGGAAGAAAAGAGAGGGACACCATCGCCGCCATTTCTACGGCACAGGCTCCGGGAGGAATTGGCATTGTACGTATTTCGGGGCCCCGTGCCCGTGCAGTTGCGGATGGTGTGTTTCGTTCGCCAAAAGGGAAAAAAGTAGCAGAGGCGGCCGGGTATACGGCGTTATATGGCTGGGTGTATGATGGAGAGGAAAAGCTGGACGAAGCCATTGCGCTGGTGTTTGCGGCGCCGGCCAGTTTTACGGGAGAAGATGTGGTAGAGCTTTCCTGTCATGGCGGCGTGTTTATTATGCGGCGTGTGTTGGAAGCAGTTTTGGCGGCGGGTGCTGCGCCTGCCGGACCGGGCGAATTTACTCGCCGGGCTTTTTTAAATGGTAAAATGGGCTTGACGGAAGCTGAAGCCGTTATGCAGGTGATTTCTGCCCAGGGAGTACAATCGGCCCGCGCTGCCCGTGCCGGAAAAGAAGGAGCATTGGAGCGCAAAATTACTGCAATCCGGGAAAAACTCATTGATGCGGCGGCCCATCTGGCTGCTTGGGCTGATTATCCCGATGATGATGTGCCGCAGGTAAACGAAGAAGAACTTTTGCAGGCACTGCGGGAAGCCCGGGAGGCACTGGATAAGCTGCTGCGCCAGTTTGACGCAGGACGGGCAATCCGGGAAGGTGTGGACACGGTGATTGTGGGACGGCCTAATGTGGGCAAGTCTACGCTGATGAATCTGCTTGCCGGCTGTGAACGCTCCATTGTAACCCAGTATGCCGGTACTACTCGTGACGTGGTGGAAGATACGGTTATTCTGGGAGACATTTTGCTGCGACTGGCTGATACGGCAGGAATACGTTCTACGGAAGACCCGGTGGAGAGCATTGGGGTAAGCATTGCCAAAAACCGGCTGCAAAATGCCCAGTTGGTACTGGCGGTGTTTGATGTATCGGTTCCCCTAGAAGAAGAGGACAGAAAGTTAATCGCGGAAGTGCAAGGTATTCCCACTGTAGCAATTGTGAATAAGACAGATTTGGACGCCAAGATTGACATGGAGTATATACAGAAAATGTTTTCTCAGGTTGTTTCCATTTCTGCCCGCAATGGGGAAGGATTGGAAGAGCTGCAGCAAGCTTGCGCACAGGTATTGGAAACGGCTTCTCTCAATCCGTCTGAAGGAATGCTGTATACGGAACGCCAGCGGGATGACGCGAAACAGGCGCTTGCCTGTGTGGAAGAAGCACTTTCTGCTATGCAGCTGGGCATGACGCTGGATGCTGTCACAGTTTCGGTAGAGGGCGCGGTTTCGGCCTTGCTGGAACTGACCGGTGAACGTGCCACAGAGGCAGTGGTGGATTCGGTATTTGAACAGTTTTGCGTGGGTAAATAAGAAGTCTCTACTATAAGCTGGGTAGCTTGGAAGCGTGGCAGCGAAATTTCAACAGATAGTAATAGATAGACTATACGCGCAGGAGACTTTTACACTCTTTTGACCGAGTTTTCAACTTGTGTTATGTAAACTTATTTTGATATTAAACTTATTATAAAATGTTATGTAAACCACATAAAGGGGGTTCTACAATTGGGATATGATGCTGGTAGTTTCCAGGTGGCGGTGATTGGCGCGGGTCATGCTGGAATTGAGGCAGCTTTGGCGGCGGCCCGGTTGGGATGTGAAACCGTCATTTTTACAATCAACATGGATGCAGTGGGAAATTGCCCTTGCAACCCAAGTATTGGTGGTACAGCCAAAGGGCACCTGGTGCGCGAAATTGACGCACTGGGAGGCGAAATGGGCAAGACGACTGATGAGTGCTTTTTGCAAAGCCGTATGCTGAACTTGGGAAAAGGTCCGGCGGTTCACTCTTTGCGGGCGCAGATTGACAGGCGGAAATATTCGGAAATTATGAAGCATAAGCTCGAATTGCAGGAGCATTTGCAGATGAAGCAGGCAGAGGTTACTTCGCTGGAGCGCACGGAAGATGGACGCTGGAAAGTGACCACCAGAATGAATGCCGAGTACTTGGCAGATACTGTGATTTTGGCAACGGGTACTTTTTTAGGTGGACGTATTTTTATCGGCGAGGTTTCTTTTGAAAGCGGACCCGATGGCTTGTTCCCTGCTACATTCTTGTCTGAATCTTTGAACAAGTTGGGGCTGCGGCTTCGTCGTTTTAAAACAGGAACGCCGGCGCGTGTGCTTCGTTCCAGTATTGACTTTACAGATTTGGAAATGCAGGCAGGGGATGAGCCGGTCACTCCCTTCTCTTATGAAACAGAGGGCGAGCTGAAAAATAAAGAGGTTTGCTATGTTAGCTGGACCAATGATAGAACGAAAAAAGTGATTATGGATAATATTCACCGTTCTCCTTTGTATAGCGGCATGATTGAGGGAGTAGGACCTCGATATTGTCCCAGCATTGAGGATAAGGTGGTGCGATTTGCCGACAAGCCCCGCCATCAGTTGTTTATTGAACCCTGTGGAGAGAATACGGAGGAGATGTATTTGCAGGGGATGTCTTCTTCTTTGCCGGAAGAAGTACAGATTGCGTTTTACCATACAATTAAAGGGTTGGAACATGTTCAGATTATGCGAAGCGCATATGCCATTGAATATGACTGCGTGGACCCGACCCAGATGGAGGCAACGTTGGAATTTGCTGATTTACCCGGCCTGTATGGTGCAGGACAGTTTAACGGAAGTTCCGGCTATGAAGAAGCTGCTGCACAGGGGTTGGTGGCCGGAATCAATGCTGCCAGAAAAGTGTTGGGGCTGTCTCCTATGATTCTTGATAGAGCGAGTTCCTATATTGGAACACTGGTGGATGATTTGATTACCAAAGGTGTGAGCGACCCATATCGAATGATGACTTCCCGTTCCGAATATAGGTTGGTTCTTCGGCAGGATAACGCGGATGAACGATTGACACCCATTGGACATGAGATTGGTTTGATTTCGGAACACCGCTGGAAGAAGTTCTGTGACAAGCAGGCTATGAAAGAAGCCGAGCGGAAACGAGTGGAAAAGCTGGTGTTTTCTCCCACCCAGGATTTGAATGACCTTTTGGTTTCACGTGGAACATCACCGGTTACCAGCGGTGTGCATATGTCTGATTTGCTACGGCGTCCCCAAATTACCTATGAAGCCTTGACTCCGGTGGATAAAGAGCGTCCTGATTATCCGGCAGCTGTGTTTGAAAATGTGGAAATAGAGCTGAAATATGAGGGGTATATCCGGCGGCAAAAGGCGGATATTGCAGAAATGCGGCGGCTGGAAAAAAAACTGCTTCCCAAACATACGGATTATGAAGCAATTGAAGGATTGCGGATGGAAGCAAGGGAGAAACTCAACAAAGTGCGCCCAGCTAATATTGGACAGGCCAGCCGGATTTCCGGCGTAAGCCCGGCGGATATTTCGGTTCTGTTGATTTGGCTGGCGAAAGAAGGAGGAGAGCCCATTCATGGAGGATATTAAAAATAGACTGGCCGAGCTGTGTGAGGGAATTGGAGTGTCCCTTTCAGAAAAGCAGCTTGCACAGTTTCAGCGTTATATGGAGTTGTTGGTGGAATGGAATCAAAAAATGAACCTGACCGCTATAACGGATTCGGAGGGCGTAACGGTTAAGCATTTTTATGACAGCTTGCTGCTGCTTAAAGCTGTGGAGCTGCCGGAAGGCGCCAGCTTAATTGATGTGGGAACGGGTGCTGGTTTTCCAGGAATCCCGGTGGCAATTGCCCGGCCGGATGTAAAATTGACATTACTGGACAGCTTGAATAAACGGTTGGTGTTTTTAGCAGAGGTTTGTCAGGAACTGGGGATTGAGGTGGAAATTCGACATGCTCGGGCGGAAGAAGGAGGACGGCAAAAAGAACTGCGGGAGAAGTTTGATTTTGCCACTGCCAGAGCTGTTGCTGGGATGAATGTGTTAAGTGAGTACTGTGTTCCCTTTGTAAAAGAAGGCGGTGCTTTTGTTGCTATGAAGGGACCGGACGGGGAAGAGGAAGCCAAGGCAGCAGCCTGCGGTATTGGGACTCTTGGCGGAAAGACAGAAAAGATTGCACACTTTGAATTGCCGGATGGAAGCAAGCGGTGTATTGTGGTTGTGAGAAAAGTGAGAGAAACTCCTGAAGCATATCCGCGTCATGGCTCTAAAATTTCCAAAAAACCTTTATAACAGAATAGCTTTTGTTATTTTACATCAGTTGACAAAAGAGTCCCATTTCTCAAATCCTTTTTTGAAAAACGGGACTCTTTTTGCTGTACGAGAAAAGATTTGTCTATTTTTGAACGGAGAAACGCGAAAAAAAATTAGAATAGGGCGGCAAATTTCTACACGAATTCGCAGCGGCACATGATATACTGTTTTCCAGAGAGCGAAGGGAGGACAGGCTCATGCGATTTCCACAAATGGAGAAAAGAAAGATTCTAAATTTACCGGTGGAAAAAGTGCGGCCAAATCCCAGACAGCCTCGCAAAACCTTTACCAAAGAAGAATTGGAAGGGCTATCCCAAAGTATTGCAGAAAATGGACTGTTGCAGCCTATTTCCGTAAGACGCACACCGGGTGGTTACTATGAAATCATTGCCGGGGAACGACGGTGGCGTGCCTGTGTACAGGCAGGAATGAAACAAATTCCCTGTTTGGTACAGGAGTGCTCCGATACGGAATCGGCAGTATTGGCCATTTTGGAAAATCTCCAGCGGCAAGACCTTCAAATTTTTGAAGAAGCAGAGGGAATCCGCCGTTTGATGGAAGATTGGGGAGTGACCCAGGAGGAAGCTGCCAGAAGATTGGGGAAAAGCCAGTCGGCAATTGCCAACAAACTGCGCCTGCTTCGCTTGACTGAGGATGAGCGAAAAGTTATTGCAGAGCATGGGATGACGGAACGTCATGCCAGGGCGTTGATTCGCATTAGTAATGAAGAAGCCCGCCGCAA
Source organism: Clostridiales bacterium (assembly GCA_019418545.1). GTDB lineage: Bacteria > Bacillota > Clostridia > Oscillospirales > Acutalibacteraceae > Heritagella_A. The sequence goes on from DYBQ01000007.1 coordinate 60,644, forward strand.
GATTTTAAAACAGGCAGCAGAAAAAGAGCTGACAGTTCGACAGACCGAGGAATTGGTAGAAAACTATCTTGCGCAAATGGTGAAAACCCGCACCAAGCGGACTTTTATTGCCAAAGATATTCGTATTTTTTTGAATACCGTAGAGCATGCCATTAAGACCATGAAGAATGCTGGAATTTTGGCTGAATCTGAAAAAAAGGATTTGGGGGAATATTTGGAGTATACTGTCCGAATTCCCAAACAAGACTCTGCGGGGAAAAATGACGGCCAGCAGCCTGACCGCAAACTAGCATAAGAGGCTGACACTTACTTTTGATTACAAGTTTCATAACATTCCCTTATTCATTTCCTGTTGGAAAGGGCCGGCCGTTTTGCTTTGCAAAGTGGCCGGCTTTTTCCGTGTTTCACGTGAAACATTGCAAAATGAAATTATGAAACCGTTAAAAAATTGAAAAAAGCCCCTTAAAACCGCAAAAACTCGGAAAAATCCCTTTTTCTTATCGTATAAACGTGCTATAATGTTTTTTGTTATAGCAGAATGTGGTCAAGAGAAAGGGGCGTTTCTGTGGGAAAAATTATTGCAATTGCCAACCAAAAGGGTGGCGTAGGAAAAACGACAACTGCAGTCAATCTGTCTGCTGCTATCGGGGCCATGGGAAAAAAGACCCTTTTGGTAGATGTAGACCCCCAGGGGAATTCATCCAGCGGATTGGGAATTGACCGCAGAGATAAGAAGAATACCATGTATGAAGTGCTGATTGGAGAATGTAATACTCCGGATACATTGGTACATACGGAATTTGCCGGGCTGGATGTGCTGCCTTCCAGTATGGATTTGGCCGCAGCAGAGTTGGAATTGGCGAGTATAGAGCATCGGGAGTCCATGCTGAAAAATGCGTTGGCCCCTCTTCGCAATGCGTATGAGTATATCTTTATTGATTGCCCGCCGTCATTGGGATTGATTACGACAAACGCCTTGACTGCTGCCGATACGTTGCTGGTTCCCATACAGTGTGAGTATTATGCACTGGAAGGGTTGTCACAGCTAATGAACACGGTTCGTCGGGTGAAGCGCCAGTATAATGAAAGACTGGATATGGAAGGCGTTTTGCTGACCATGTATGACGGTCGTTTGAATCTGACACAGCAGGTGGTAGAGGAAGTGAAAAAATACTTCCCCAGAAAGGTGTTTTCTACAGTCATCCCGCGAACGGTTCGCCTGTCAGAAGCACCCAGTTTTGGAAAACCTGCTTTGTACTTTGACAAGAACTCAAAGGGCAGCCAGGCATATAAAAATCTGGCAAAAGAAATCGTAAATAATAACCAGTAAGGAGGAGCTGATTTTGAGTACAAAAAGGGGCGGCTTGGGAAAAGGCCTTGACGCCATTTTTGCAGAAAATACGACAGAATCCGGCAGCGGGGCTGTTATGCTGAAAATCAGTGAACTGGAGCCCAACAGGGAACAGCCGCGCCGGGAATTCGATGAAAAATCAATGGCTGAACTGGCGGATTCCATTAGTCAGCATGGGGTTTTACAGCCGCTATTGGTGCGCCCACTGTTTGGCGGGGGATATCAGATTGTTGCCGGCGAGCGCCGCTGGCGTGCGGCAAGAATGGCCGGTTTGTCAGAAGTGCCCGCAATGGTACGGGAAATGAGCGACAGCGAAGTGATGGAACTGGCGCTGATTGAAAACTTACAGCGTGAAGATTTGACTCCGCTGGAAGAATCCCGGGGATATCAGACCTTGATGGAAAAATATGAAATGACCCAGGAAGAGGTTGCTAAAACCGTGGGAAAGTCTCGTCCGGCTGTTACCAATGCCCTTCGCTTATTGCATCTCCCAGAAACTATCCAACAGATGGTGGAAAGAGGAGACTTGTCAGCAGGTCATGGACGCGCACTACTTTCTTTCCCAAATGAAGAATCCATGATGGCGGCTGCTGAAAAAGCTGTGGAAGAAGGATTATCAGTACGCGAACTGGAGCGTATGGCTAAACGAGCTTCCAAACCGGCAGAGGGAGAAAAAACTCCTATTGTGAGGAGAAGTACCTATTTTGACGAAGTGGAGCTTTCTCTGCATGAACATTTAGGCCGCAAGGTTAAAGTGGCAGGCAACCAGAAAAAAGGCACTTTGCAAATTGAATTCTATGGAGAAGAGGATTTGCAAAGATTATTAGCTTCTATAGAATTTAAAGAGCCTTTTGAAGGATAAACTAATCATAATTAAATAGATAATATAAAAAAGAGAGGAATAAGAAATGCTGGATATTAAGCTGATTCGTACCAATCCTGATTTGGTAAAGGCAAACATCAAAAAGAGAGAGATGAACCTGGACCATGTTGTGGATGAGATTTTGGACATTGACGCAAAGCGCCGGGAGCTGACCGGTAAAGTGGAGGCTATGAAAGCAGAGCGCAATGCCGATACCAAAAAGATTCCCCAAATGAAAAAAGCAGGGGAAGACACTACCGAACTGATGGCAAAAATGAAAGCTCTGGCTGACCAGATTAAAGAAGCCGATGCAGAGCTTGGCAAACTGGAAGAAAAGCAGCAGGATTTGATGCTGTCCCTGCCCAATATGCCGGACGAAAATGTAGTGGCCGGCGGTAAAGAGCAGAATGTGCCTCTGCATTATTTTGGCGAACAGCCCAAGTTTGATTTTGAGCCCAAGAATCATGTGGAGCTGTGCGAAGGTTTGGGCATGATTGATTATCAGCGCGGCGCCAAGCTGGGCGGAAACGGTGCCTGGATTTATCGCGGAGCCGGCGCCCGGATGGAATGGGCTTTGCTTAATTTCTTTATTAACGAGCATTTGAAGGATGGATATGAGCTGGTTCTGCCGCCTCATATGCTGAACTATGAGTGTGGATATGTAGCTGGACAGTTCCCCAAGTTCAACGATGAAGTTTATTGGATTCAGAATCCCACCAGCGCTGACAAAAAGTTTTTGCTGCCCACCGCAGAAACTGCTTTGGTTAACCTGCATCGGGATGAAATTTTGACGGATGAGGAATTGCCTCGGAAGTATATTGCCTACACCCCCTGCTATCGCCGGGAGGCTGGCAGCTATCGCTCTGAGGAACGCGGCATGATTCGCGGACATCAGTTCAACAAAGTGGAAATGGTTCAGTACACCCGCCCCGACCAGTCTGATGCTGCTTTTGAAGAGCTGGTTATGAAGGCAGAACGTTTGGTACAGGAGCTGGGTCTGCATTATCGGCTGAGCAAGCTGGCAGCCGGTGACTGCTCCTTCTCCATGGCCCGTACCTATGACATTGAAGTTTGGATTCCCAGCATGGGCATTTATAAAGAGGTCAGCTCCGCTTCCAATGCACGGGATTATCAGGCACGCCGCGGCAATGTGAAGTTCCGCGGAGAGGACAAGAAGCTGCAGTTTGTTCATACCCTGAACGCTTCTGGCTTGGCTACCAGCCGTGTAATGCCTGCTATTGTGGAGCAGTATCAGAATGCTGATGGCAGCGTAACAGTGCCCGAGGTTTTGCGTCCGTATATGGGAATTGATGTAATTCGCTGATAAATTAAAACAGGGACGCCGGAAAAATGATTTCCGGGGTCCCTGCTTTTCATTTTTTTAAAGGGGAGAAAATGGTTATGGCCGATATCCGGCAATTTGAAAATAATTGGCGTGTAGCCACTTTTGAAGTGGATGCGCAAAGCGAAATGAAGCTGTCTACCATGCTGCGGATTTGCCAGGAAACCAGTGAAAAACATTTGGCGGCTTTGGGAATTGGGTATGAAAAGTTAAAGGCTGATGGTATGGTATTTCTCATTACAAAAAGTGAAAGCACCATTAAAAGAATGCCTGCCCATACGGAAGAGCTTCGGATTGTGACAAAACCTCAGGGAGTTCGGGGAGCAGAGTTTTATCGGGATTATGAGTTTTTTGTGGGAGAGGAATCTATTGCATATGTGATGCAGTGCAGCGTAGCGGCCAATACACAAACTCATCGAATTATGCATCCGAGAAAATTTGAGCGCTATGGAATTGATGCCAGTGCAAACGGGGTTACAGAGCATATACTGTCGCGCATTAAAACAGAGGGACTTCCTTTTTTAGGGGAAAGGCAAATTCGGTATTCCGATTTGGATTATAATGGTCATTTGAATAACGCCATTTATGGAGATATTTTTTATGATTTTGTTCCTGAAGGAATGATGGGGAAAAAGCTTGAAAAAATACAAATCAATTTTGTAAATGAGAGCCTGCTCGGAGAAACCATTCGCATTTTTGGAGAAGAAAAAGGCGGGAAAGTGATTTTATATGGGGAGAATAGCCGCGGAAGGGCTTTTGAGGCTTCGGCGGAGCTGACACAGAGGGAGCAGCAGGGCTAATACCCTGGAATACATAGTGTTATCACATCAATACGTTAATAAAATAGAAAAAGAAAGCAAGAGAAAATGGAAATAATTTCAAGAGTTTCGGCAAAAAGTAACCGTGTTTGTGGATTTTGAAGAAAATATCCGAAAAATCGACGAAAAGCCGCAAAAACTTCGTACTGACTTTCAATGTGCCCAGTTGTATTCTCCATAAGTACATGGTATAATTAATTACTATATACCACGTTTATCCGCAGAAGAAAATTAGAAAGAAAGGGAGAGAATTAGGAATGGTAAACACCAATTACAGCGAAAAATTCGTAAAAGAAGGTCTCACCTTTGACGATGTACTGCTGATTCCCGCAGAATCTCATGTACTGCCAAAGCAGGTTGATTTGTCTACCTGGCTGACCAAAACTATCAAGCTGAATACTCCCATCATGACCTCCGCCATGGATACGGTTACGGAAGCCGACATGGCAATCGCCATCGCCCGCGAAGGCGGTATCGGCATTATCCACAAGAACATGTCCATTGAGAAGCAGGCCGACCAGATTGACCGGGTAAAGCGCTCTGAGAACGGCGTCATTGTCAATCCGTTCTTCCTGTCTCCTGAACATCTGGTGGCAGATGCTAACGCCATTATGGCGCGGTACAAGATTTCCGGTGTGCCGATTTGCGATGAAAAGGGCAAGCTTGTAGGTATCATCACCAACCGTGATTTGCGGTTTATGACCGAAAAGGATTTTTCTCAGCCTATTTCCGCTGTGATGACAAAAGAAAACTTGGTAACTGCTCCGGTAGGGACTACATTGGAGCAGGCACAGGAAATCCTGCGTCAGCATCGCATTGAGAAGCTTCCCATTGTGGACGAGCACGGCAACCTGAAGGGTCTGATTACCATTAAGGATATTGAGAAGGCTGTGCAGTATCCCAACTCTGCAAGAGATGCAGGCGGCCGCCTGCTGGCTGGCGCAGCTGTGGGTGCTACTCCTGACGTGCTGGAGCGTGTGGCAGAGCTGGTGAAGGCCCAGGTGGACGTGGTCACGCTGGACTCCGCTCATGGTCACAACAACGGCGTTTTGGAAGCTGTTACCAAGATTAAGAAGGCATATCCTAACCTGCCAGTGATTGCAGGCAACATTGCCACTGGCTCTGGCGCAGAAGCCCTGATTAACGCAGGTGCTGACTGTGTTAAGGTTGGCATTGGCCCCGGCTCCATCTGCACCACCCGTATTGTGGCAGGTATCGGTGTTCCCCAGATTACTGCTATTTATGACGCTGCCTGTGTGGCTGCCAAGTATGGCATCCCCGTCATTGCTGACGGCGGTATCAAATATTCCGGCGACATTGTTAAGGCACTGGCTGCCGGTGCAAATGTGGTTATGGTTGGCTCTCTGGTGGCAGGCTGTAAGGAGTCTCCCGGAGAGTACGAGCTGTATCAGGGACGTCAGTTCAAGGTATATCGTGGTATGGGCAGCCTGGCCGCTATGGGCAAGGGCAGTTCCGACCGGTACTTCCAGTCCGACGCCCGCAAGCTGGTTCCCGAAGGCGTGGAAGGCCGTGTGCCCTTTAAGGGGCCGCTGGCCGATACCATCTATCAGATGCTGGGCGGCCTGCGTGCCGGTATGGGATATACTGGCTGCGCCAATATTCCCGAGTTGCATGAAAAGGCCCAGTTTATTCGGATTACCGGCGCTGGTCTCAAGGAAAGCCATCCCCATGATATCCAGATTACCAAGGAATCGCCCAACTATTCCTATTCTTTCTAAGAAAAAAGACGCTTCTGCCGCAGAGGAATTCTCTGCGGCAGATTTTTTTAAAAAAATTTGAAATTCCTATTGACAAACAGGACATGCTTATAGTATAATCAATAACGCTCCGTACTGAAAACGGAGCGCGATATGGCGGCATAGCTCAGTTGGCTAGAGCATTCGGTTCATACCCGAAGTGT
>DYBQ01000070.1:0-2911 GCA_019418545.1 Clostridiales bacterium
TTACTATATAAAGACAATTACCTATATTATACCAAATTTTTTTTATTGGTAAAAGCCCTGTACCGGATAAAAAGCAAGAAAAATCTGTTTTTATTCGACAAAGCTATTGCGGGTGTGCTATAATATCAGATACAGTCTCAAAACAGAAAGGCTTTGGAGGTATTTTTCATGGTATCCACCGTTACCGTAATGGGCATGATATTCACTCTTATTGTGTGCTTTGTTGTGCCATTGTTTTTTATGGCGTATCTCAAGGTCCGTAAGCGGAGCCAGATTCTCCTGTTTTTTATTGGAGTCAGCCTGCAGATTACTTTTGTGCTGGTGTTAGAGCGCCTGTGTGTTGGAGTGCTTTCTTCTTTGCCTGCTGTTGGGCAGGACCCGGCAGTATATGCAGGGGTTTCGGCAGCAGCGGTAGGAATTTTTGAAACGGCTGAGTTTGCCGTGGCTTTTCGGATACTGCGTCCATATTTGCACCGGATATCGCAGCCGCTGATGTTTTCTGCCGGCCATGCGTGTGCCAATGCGGTTTTTTCAGCAGGCCTGAGCAGCCTTACTTATTACACCTTTTCTCTGGTTGTCAGTGAAAAAGGGGAAGAATTTTTAACGCAGTCTCTGACAGGAGACGAACTGCAATATATGCAGGATATGATTGCCTATGTACAGGGAGATTCGCTGCCTTTTTATCTTAACGGGGCAGACCAGCTGCTGATAATGGTGTTGTATGCCTGTATCGGCGTGCTGCTGTGGATGGCCATGTCGGGATATCTTCCGGCAAAATGGGTGGTTGGAGTGCCGGTAATGCTGGTGCTGCAGCGGCTGCCCATAGAGCTTGCCAGTGGTGGTGTATTGTTCAGCCAATGGCTTGGTACCGCAATGGCTGGAGTGGTAACGGTCGTGGCAGTGGTGCTGGTTTGGAAGCTTGCAGCCCAATTACCCGAGGAAGCAAAGGCGGCCGGCAACAAAATATCCTCACGCCGGCTGCGGTGAGGGAATTCCTTGAAGAAAACAGGGGATTGTGGTATACTAAAAGATACTGACGGTTTCTATAATGAAGGTTTGCGAAGATATACTGCGTTTTTAAGTGCGGGTATCTGGCCCGGCAGTTTCCATTTTCTCTTGCGGGAAAACGGAAGGAAGCGGCAAGAAACCAATGAACTGAATGATAGATTTGATAATGGATGATAAACAAACCGAAGGAGTGAACCTTGATTTGATGAGTCAACAACCCTGGGATTTCAGGGAGCAGGCCCGTTATATGGCCGACGTTGCCCAAATGATGCAAATCCGGGCCAGAGGGGAAATGCCTCTTGCCCTGGTGCGTACCTATGGCTGCCAGCAGAATGTGGCCGACGGTGAGAAAATAAAAGGCATGCTCGAAAAAATGGGTTTCGGCTTTACCGACAGCGAAGAAGAGGCCGATTTTATCCTCTTTAATACCTGCGCTGTCCGGGAGCACGCCGAGGATAGGATTTATGGCAATGTGGGTGCCCTCAAAAATATCAAGCGCCGCCATCCCTCGGTTATCATTGCCCTGTGCGGATGCATGATGGAGCAGGAGCACGTGGCGCAGCGGATTTATAAAAGCTTCCCCTTTGTTAACCTGGTGTTCGGTACCCATGTGCTGCATAGGTTTCCCCAGATGCTCCGGCAGGTACTCACCGACAGCCGCCGGGTGTTTGAGCGGGGAGACGACAGTGAGGACAAAACCATCGTGGAAGGCCTGCCTGTCCACCGGGACGGCAATTTTAGGGCATGGGTTACGGTGATGTATGGCTGTGACAACTTTTGCTCCTATTGTGTGGTACCCTATGTGCGGGGAAGAGAGCGCAGCCGGGAGCCCGAGGCCATTGAAAAGGAATTCCGGGAGCTGGTGGCTGCCGGATATAAAGAGATTACCCTTTTGGGACAGAACGTCAATTCCTATGGCAAGGGCCTTCAAAACCCCATTACCTTTGCGGAGCTTCTGCGCCGTCTGGACGCGGTGGACGGGGATTTCCGCATCCGGTTTATGACTTCCCATCCCAAGGATGCAACCAGGGAAATGATTGATGTGATTGCAGGCAGCCGCCATATTTCCCATCATCTGCACCTTCCCTTCCAGTCCGGCAACGATAGGATTTTGAAAGAGATGAACCGCCGCTATGACAGGGCCAAATATCTGGATTTGATTGCCTATTGCAAGAAAAAAATCCCCGATGTGTCCCTCACCTCGGATATTATTGTGGGCTTCCCCGGGGAAACCTATGAAGAGTTCCTTGACACGGTGAGCCTTGTGCGGGAAGTGGAGTTTACCTCCCTGTTTACCTTTATCTATTCTCCCCGTGTGGGAACGGTGGCCGCCAAAATGCCCGACCCCATCCCCTATGAGGAAAAATCCCGGTGGTTTTCTGAGCTTTTGCAGGCGCAGGAAGAAATTGCCGCCCGCCACAGCGCCGCCATGGTGGGCAGAAAAGAGCGGGTGCTGGTGGAAGAAATGAATCCCAAAACGGGGCTTTTGTCCGGCCGTACCGATGGCAGCGTGATTGTGGAATTTCCGGGGGAGGTTTCCCTCATCGGCCAGTTTGTACAGGTGGAAGTGACTGCCGCCCGGAACTGGATTCTCCGGGGAGAGCAAATCCCTTCAGAAGAATGATATACTATAAAAAACAGAAAACGAACAGGAGACAGAAACATGGATATTATTGAGATGACAAGAGAGCTGGGCAAAGCCATCCAGCAGGACGACCGCTATTTGAATATGCAGCTGGCAGCCCAAAACTGCGAGGATGACGCACAGCTTCAGGATTTGATTGGCGACTTTAACCTCAAGCGTCTGGCCATTAACAACGAAACTTCCAGCGAAAACACCGACGAAGAAAAGCTGCGCCAGCTGAACGAGGAAATGCGCCATATTTACGCCCAGATTATGCAG
>DYBQ01000070.1:2921-12422 GCA_019418545.1 Clostridiales bacterium
CCGCCTATAACATGGCCCGGGAAGCTATGGACGGCCTGATGCAGCGGGTAACGGCCATTATCACCAAGAGCGTGGAGGGCGAGGACCCGGCCACGGCGGATTATGAAGAATCCTGCACCGGCAGCTGTGCTACCTGCGGCGGCTGCCACTGATAACAGCAAAATGTGATACCAGCACGCCGGCTTGCAGCGCCGCGGAGAGGGCGGACCCTTTACCGGCCAGCAGGAGGCGTGCTGTTTAATTTCAGAGAGTAGATGGAGTGCATATACACATGGCTGACCTTTCCCCAATGATGAAGCAATATTTAAAAATGAAAAAAGAAAACCCGGATACCCTTCTCTTTTTTCGATTAGGCGACTTTTATGAAATGTTTTTTGATGATGCAAAGATTGCATCCCGAGAACTGGATTTGACGCTGACCGGCCGGGATTGCGGTCTTCAGGAGAGGGCGCCCATGTGTGGAGTGCCCTTTCATAGCTATGAAGGCTATTTGGCAAAGCTGGTGGCCAAGGGATATAAAGTGGCCATCTGTGAGCAGATGGAGGACCCTGCTACTGCCAAGGGCCTTGTAAAACGGGATATTATTCGAATCGTCACGCCAGGCACTGTGGTGGAAAGCAGTATGCTGGAGGAAGGGAAAAACAACTATCTGGCATCGGTTTATGTGGAAAACGGGGAAGCTGGCATGTGCTTTGCCGATGTTTCCACCGGCGAAATGCATGCTTGCCGGCTGACAGAGGACGAACGGGAGCTGCAGCAGCAGATTTGTGAGGAGTTATCCCGGTTTTCTTCCCGCGAAGTGTTGATGAATCCTGCGTGCCGCCGTTTTTCCGGGATGGAAGGGTTTATCCGGGACAAGCTGTCTGCATCGGCAGAATATCTTTCTGAGGAAGAGTGCGAGGAAACAAGCTGCCGCAGGAGGGTGCTTTCCCAATATGGCATGACAAACGAAAAAGAGCTGGGCGAAGCGGGAGTGCCCGTGGTAGTACGGGCTGCCGGGCAGCTTTTGGGCTATTTGCAGCGCACCCAGCGTGGAGGTCTTGAGCGGCTGGAGCCGATTGATTATTATGAAAAGGGAAGGTTCATGCGCCTGGATTTGAACACCCGCCGGAACCTGGAGCTGACGGAAACCATGCGCAGCAAGGAAAAGCGCGGCTCCCTGTTGTGGGTGCTGGACAAAACCTGCACGGCTATGGGCAAACGACAGCTGAGAAGCTGGATGGAGCAGCCCCTTTTAAGTCCCGGACAAATTAGCCGCCGGCTGAACGCTGTGGAAGAGCTGGTGGAAAACGGGATGCGCCGGGACAGCCTTTCGGAGCAGATGAACGGGATGCAGGACTTGGAAAGAATTATGAGCCGCATCGTCTATGGTACGGCCAATGCCCGGGAGCTGCGGGCATTGTGGTCGGCGCTGTGCCGGCTGCCGGGACTGCAAAAAGAGCTTTCCGGCGTTTCTTCGGAACTGCTGCAAAAGATTACCCGCCAAATCGATACGATGGAGGACATCAGCGAGCTGATTGACAAGGCCATTGTGGAGGAGCCCCCCTTCTCCATTCGAGAGGGCGGCATGATTCAGGCGGGCTACTCGGAGGAGCTGGACAGGCTGCGCAGTGATATGACCGGCGGGAAAGGGCTTCTGGCTTCGGTGGAGGCTCGGGAGCGGGAGCGCACCGGGATTCCCAAGCTGAAAATTGGGTATAACCGGGTGTTCGGCTATTATATTGAGATAACCAATTCCTACCGGGACCAGGTACCGGAGGAATACATACGCAAGCAAACCTTAACTAACTGTGAAAGATACATTACCCCAGAGCTTAAGGAGCTGGAAAACCGGATTTTGGGCGCCAGCGACCGTTCGGTACAGCTGGAAGGAAAGCTGTTTGAAGAGATTCGAAAAAAAGTGGCTGCCGAAATGGGAAGGGTACAAAATACTGCCCGGGCAGTGGCTATGCTGGACGTGCTGGTCTCTTTTGCGAAAGTCTCGGTGGAACGGGATTATGTTAGACCGGAAGTGAATTTGTCCGGCCGTCTGGTGATTCGGGACAGCCGCCATCCGGTGGTGGAAGCACTGCTGAAGGGCGCACCCTTTGTGCCTAATGACGTGGATTTGGATAACGGGGAAAACCGGGTGGCCATTATCACCGGCCCCAACATGGCAGGTAAGTCCACTTATATGCGCCAAATTGCTTTGATTGTGCTCATGGCCCAGATTGGCTGCTTTGTACCGGCTTCCTCGGCGGAAATCGGCATTGTGGACGGCATTTATACCCGTGTAGGCGCGTCTGACGATTTGGCCGCGGGACAGTCCACCTTTATGGTGGAGATGAGCGAGGTGGCAGATATCCTGCGCCATGCAACCTCCAACAGCCTGCTGGTGCTGGACGAAATCGGCCGGGGCACCTCTACTTTTGACGGCATGAGTATTGCCCGGGCGGTGCTGGAATATGTAGCCGATGTGAAACAGCTGGGAGCGAAAGCCCTGTTTGCCACCCACTATCATGAGCTGACGGAGCTGGAAGAGCAGCTTACCGGTGTGAAAAATTATAGTATTGCCGTGAAAAAGCACGGGGATGACATTACCTTTTTGCGCCGGATTGTCCGGGGTGGCGCCGACGACAGTTTTGGCGTGGAGGTAGCAAAGCTTGCCGGGGTGCCGGACAAAATCGTCAAGCGCGCCCGGCAGATTCTCAAGGAGCTGGAAGCCGGAGCAGCCGTAAAGCCTGCGGGAAAAAAGCAGCCGGTAAAGCAGCAGCCCGCCCAGCTGATGCTGGTAGAGAGCGGGAGCCAGGGAGAAGCGCTCAAACGGCTGAGAAGGCTGGATGTGAACACCCTAACCCCCATTGAGTGTATGAATGAATTGTTTACGCTGGTAAAATTGGCAAAAGAGTCCGAAGGAGGAGAGCCGTGAGCAGAATCACCATTGAAAAGGCAGAAACGCCTGTGCAGCGGGCAGCATTTTTGCAGGTGCTGGAAAGCGCCAACCGGCGTATGGAGAAAAAAGGGATTGTCCAGTGGCTGCCATGCCATTTGACGGAGGAAGCAGTGTTTGAAGAAAATGTGGAGCCGTTTTTGCTGACAAAGGACGGACAGCCGGCAGTTACCGCTTTGCTGGTGACCGAAGACCCCGTTTTTTGGCCGGAAAAAGAAAAAGGTTCCGCTGTTTATATCCACCGGTTTTCGGTGGCAGAGGAATTTGCCGGGACAGGCTTGCCTCAAAAAATGATGAGCTTTGCGGTGGAGTATGCCAAGCAGCGCGGGATTCCTTTTTTGCGGCTGGACTGCCGGGCAGACAGGACAAAGCTGCGGGCAGTCTATGAGGCGTTTGGCTTCCATTTTGTGGACACAGTGGAAGTGGATGTACCGGGAGTCCATTTGTGCAATTCCCGGTATGAATATCGGGTGTAAGAAGGGAGGCAGGTCATGGGAAAAATCAATGTGCTGGACAGCCATGTGGCAGAGCTGATTGCTGCCGGTGAAGTGGTGGAGCGTCCGGCATCCGTAGTTAAGGAAATGGTGGAAAACGCTATTGATGCCGGGGCAACCGTTGTTACCGTGGAAATCAAGCAGGGAGGCGTTTCCTACATACGCATTACCGACAACGGCTGCGGTATGGAAAGGGAAGATGTCCCCATGGCGTTTTTGCGCCATGCCACCAGCAAGGTGTCTGGTCAGGAGGATTTGGAGGCCATTGGAACCCTGGGATTTAGAGGGGAAGCACTGGCATCCATTGCCGCAGTTGCCCGGGTGGAAGTGATGACCCGCCCGCCGGAGGAGTCTGTGGGGACCCGGTATGTTATTGAAGGCGGAGAGGAGAGGCTGCTGGATGACGCGGGATGCCCAGTAGGGACCACCTTTGTCATTCGGGATTTGTTTTTTAACACCCCTGCCCGGATGAAATTTTTGAAAAAGAACGTGACCGAAGCCAATGCTGTGTCTGGTGTGGTGGATAAAATTGCCTTGTCTCACCCGGAGGTTTCGATACGGTTTATTCGGGATGGAAAGCAGATTTTGCACACGCCCGGCAACCAAAACCTGCTGGACGCGGTGTATGCAGTGTTTGGCCGTGAATTTACCGATGGATTGATACCTGTTGATTATGAATATGGCCATGTGCGTGTGTGGGGCTATATCAGCCGTCCTGCCAGCTGCCGTCCCAACCGCAGCATGCAGAACTTTTTTATCAACGGCCGGTTTATCAAAAGCCGTACCGCCGCGGCAGCGCTGGACGAAGCCTTTAAAGGCAGCATTATGGTGGGGAAATTTCCCGCCTGTGTGCTTCATCTGCAAATGTCCTTTCAGGCGGTGGATGTGAATGTCCATCCCGCCAAGCTGGAAGTCCGTTTTGTAAACGAAAAGCCGGTATTCGATGTGGTGTATCATGGGGTAAAAACCGCCCTGCAAAAGGAGGATACTCCAAAAGAGATAAAGCTCCAAAATCCCGATTTGCTGCGTCCGCCGAAAAAGGAGCTGCGGGGAGAACAGCTTCCTCTGCCGGTGAAAAGGAATGAGCCGCTTTTCCGGGCGCCTGCCGGCAGGCAAGGGGGACAGATACCCAGCAGAGAAGGCCATCCCAAAATGCCTGATGAAGCCAAAACAGTACCGGCAGCCAAAAAACCGGCAATGCCCATGGAAGAAGAGTTTGCCGGGGAAAAAGTGGCAGATAGTGTTTGTGAAACTTATGAATTTGCACAAGAGAAAAATCCCAGAGAAGATTCTATTTTGCCGGCACGGGAAAACGATGCCCAGCAGCCGGTGTTGGCAGAAAAAGAACCTGCGCCATCGGCAGAACCGGTCCCTATTATGAAGCCTCAAACGCCCCACCAAGCCGAGAAACCGGTGGAAGAGCCCCAAAAGCCCCTTTTGGACGAGAAGACGGTTTTAGAAGAAGTGTTGGAAGAAGAAACTGTCCCCGAAAAACAGGAGCCTCCGGCCAGAGTTTTGGGGGAAGCCTTTGGAACCTATGTGATTTTGCAGCGGGGCGAGAAGCTGGTACTGGTTGACAAGCACGCGGCCCATGAAAGGCTTTTGTATGAAAAGCTGCGGCGGGAAGGCGGCGGGACCTGTGCCCAAATGCTGCTGGAGCCTGCCACTGTAACACTGGACAAAAACGAATATGCCGCCGTGCTGGAAGCCAGAGATTTGTTTGCTAAGGCCGGGTTTGAAGTGGATGACTTTGGCAGCGGCACCGTAGCGGTGCGCAGCGCGCCTCTTTCCCTGGACAAAGAAGATGCAACCTCGGCGGTGATGGAAATGGCTGGGTACCTCACGTCCTCCCGGCGGGATTTGACCACGGAGCACCTGGATTGGCTATATCACAACATCGCTTGCCGGGCAGCGGTAAAGGCCGGAGATTTCAGTTCTCCCCGGGAGCTTGCCGCCTTGGTGGAACAGCTGGAAAAAAATCCCGACGTGCGCTATTGCCCCCACGGCAGGCCGGTGTCGGTGGTCATTACCCGGCGGGAACTTGAAAAGCAGTTTGGAAGGGCATAAAGGGGGAAACCGTGTGAACAGGACAAAAATACCCGTGGTGGCTGTGGCTGGGCCTACTGCTTCGGGAAAAACCGCCCTGGCGGTGGAGCTGGCCAAACGCCATCATGGCGAGGTGGTGTCGGCGGACTCCATGCAGATTTATGCCGAAATGAAAATTGGCACTGCCCGGCCTGATGAATCCGAAATGCAGGGAGTGCCCCATCATCTGCTGGGATTTCTTTCTCCCAGCGAGCGGTTCAGCGTAGCGGACTATGTGGATTTGGCGGGCAAGTGTATCGAAGAGATTTACAGCCGCGGAAAGATGCCCATTATCGCCGGCGGCACCGGGCTATATGTGCGCTCCCTGCTGCAGGGCATCCGGTTTTGTGAAATGCCCGAAGACCCTGCCCTGCGAAAACAGCTGGAAGAAGAAAGTGAGCGGGACCCTGTTGCTCTGTGGGAAAAGCTGCGGCAGGTGGATGAAGAAGCAGCCGGGAATATCCATCCCAACAACCGCAAGCGGGTGGTACGGGCGCTGGAAGTTTGTTTGCTGACAGGAGTGCCATTTTCTCAGCAGTCGAGGGAGGCAGCTATGGGGGAGTCCCCTTATCGGTGGGTTATGCTGTGTTTGGGGTTTCATCAGCGGGAAGTTCTGTATGAGCGCATTAACCGCCGGGTGGACATGATGATGGAACAGGGACTGGTGGAGGAAGCCAGAGCCTTTCTCGAAAAACATCCGGGAGACACGGCCATACAGGCCATTGGCTATAAGGAGCTTGCGCCCTATTTCCGGGGCGAAATCCCATTGGAAGAAGCTGCCGAGAATATCAAAAGGGAAACCAGGCGCTATGCCAAACGGCAGCTTACTTGGCTGCGGCGGGAAGAAGGCGCAAGGTGGCTGTATGTAGATGAGCCCGGCGGCCTTGAAAGGCTGGTACAAGAAAGCGAAGCCATTTTGGAAGAAGCGCAGATTTTATAAAAAAGGAGGAATGCATCCATGGCGAAACAATCCCGCGAACGGGTGGAAACCGGAAAAAAAGCCCCCCTCTTCCGCAGAACGGTTTCGGGAGTGCTGGGATTTTTGATTTTGTTTTACATTGGGTATCAAATTTGGTTGGCCAATTATGAGCCTCTCAAGCTGGAAACTGCAACCTGGGCTACGGCCTCCGATTCGGTACAGACTACTGGTTATGCCATCCGAAAGGAAACTGTGATGACCCGTCAAGACAGCAGCGGGGTTTTGGGATATCGGTTACAGGACGGTGGCCGAGTTTCCAAGGGCGGCGTGGTTGCGGATATTTTTGAAAGTGAAAGCGCTGCTTCTGCCAGTCAGCAGTCGGAAAAACTGGCTGCGGAAATGGAGCTTCTTGAGAGCCTTGACAATGAAGGGGAAACCTATGCGGCGGATATCCAGCAGATTGACGCCCGTATAGACCAGACCTTTACCGAGCTTTTGTGTTCCATCAGGGACCAGGATGCTTCCGGCCTTTCCTCCGGCCGGGAGGAGCTGACCCACCAGTTTAACCAGCGGCAGATTGCTACCGGCACCAGTGTTGATTATACAACCCGTTTGCGGGCTCTGCAAAACGAAAAGGCCGCGCTGGATAAGGAAGCCTCGGCAATAATGGGACAGGTGACTGCGCCGGAATCGGGCTATTTTTCCAGCGTTATCGATGGCTGGGAAAACGTGTTTGACTATGATGATGTACTGGGCCTGACAGTGGCGGATTTGCAGGCAGAATATTCCCCTGAAGAAGTGCCGGAAAATGCTGTGGGAAAAATAAGCGAAGAATTTTTGTGGTATTTTGCTTGTACTGTGGATGCTACTACCGCCCTCAAGTTGAAGCAAACGGAGGAAGTACAGATTTCCATGCCTTTTGCGACCACAGAAAAAATCTCTGCCCATGTAGCGGCTGTGAACCAGGAAACCCCAAACAGTGAGGCAGCGGTGATTTTGGAATGCGATACGATGAACTCGGCTTTGGCCAACATCCGTAAGGAAACCGTGCAGATTGAAATCCAAAGCTATTCGGGCGTTATGGTGAACCAGAAGGCCATCCATTTTGCTGATGTAGAGCAGACTGTGACAGACGCTAACGGCAAGGAGCGCACCGTAACTCATGAAAATGTGATGGGCGTGTATGTGAAAAGCGGCAGCCAGCTTCATTTTGTACAGGTGTTTTCGGATATTACCGTAAACGGCTATGCCATTTGCCGCACGGAGCTGACAGACGAGGAAAAAGAGCAGCTGGTAACGGATGAGACCATCCAGCTATATGACGAAGTTGTTGTGGAAGGGACTGATTTGTATGACGGAAAAGTTATCTGATGAGCTGTGTGCCCGGTGCCGGGCTGTGGAGCAGAACCTTGCGGATATTCAAAGACGCATTGCTGCCGCCGCGCAGGCTTCAGGAAGAAGGCCGGAAGACATTACTCTGCTGGCTGCCACAAAAACCGTTCCGGTGGAGGTGGTAAACCACGCCATTTCTCTGGGAGTGCATACTATTGGGGAAAACCGCGTGCAGGAGCTGGAGGATAAATATGACCGGCTGGACAAAGAAAACTGCCAGGTACACTTTATCGGCCATTTGCAGACCAACAAGGTGAAATATCTGGTGGGAAAAGTGGACATGATTCAGTCGGTGGACAGCGTGCGGCTGGCATCGGAGATTTCCCGGCTGTCGGTGCAGAGAGGTGTTACCAGCCGGATTCTGATTGAGGTAAACGTGGGACGGGAAGAGAACAAGTCCGGCGTGATGGCAGAAGAGCTGGAGAGCCTTTTGGGAGAAATTGCCGGAATGAATGGGATTTCGGTGTGTGGTTTGATGGCAATTCCCCCGATTTGCCGTGAAAATGAGGAGCTTCGCAATTATTTTTCTTTGATGTATCAATATTTTGTTGACATAAAGAGTAAAAAAAGTGATAATGTAGCCATGGACTATTTATCCATGGGAATGTCCGGGGACTTTGAGGAGGCAATTTTGTGCGGCTCCAACATGGTCCGTGTGGGCTCTTCCCTGTTTGGTCAGCGGCAATACGCGACAAATTTAAAGTGAAAATACAGGAGGATTGACAGATGGCAGGTATTGTTGACAAGTTCCAGAAAATGTGGAACCCCCCCGATGACGAAGTGGACTATGTCTATGACGAGGACGGGGAGATGGAGGAAGAAACAGCAGCGGCAGACCGCCGGGAAGAAGCTCCTGCCCGCCGGGGCGGCCAGAGCGGCAACAAAGTGGTCAATATCCACGCTACTGCACAGCTGCAGGTGGTGCTGTTTAAGCCCGAAAACTTTGGCGAGGAAACCCGCGCTGTGGCTGACGAGCTTTTGAAAATGCATACTGTGGTGCTGAACCTGGAGGAAACCAACAAGGACACCTCCCGGAGAATCATCGACTTTCTCAGCGGCGTGGCCTATGCCAACGGCGGCAAGATTAAGCGGGTATCCACCTGCACATACATCATTACCCCGTATAACGTGGATTTGACCGGCGATGAGGTAATGGACGAATTAGAAAATAACGGCGTTTATGTCTGATAACCGTCAGGAGCAGTGGCTGATTGCCCGGATTCAGGATGTGATTCGCCAGGGAGAAAAATATCCCGCCTTTACGGCCTTCCTGGATGAAAGGGAAGCTGCCATTGCCGAAAAAATGGTACGGTGTGCCCGGTGTGAGAACTTCCGGCTGTGGGGCGGGTATGAAAATGGCGAGCGGGTGATGCTGGGGGTATTTCCTTCCTATCAGGAACCTGACCCGGAAGAATTCCCCATCACAGCCATCACCGCGCGATACCGGCCCTGTGACGAACTGAGCCATCGGGATTTTCTGGGAGCCTTTTTGGGTGCCGGTGTGCAGCGAAGTGCTTTGGGCGACATTCTGCCCGAAAAAGGACGCTGCGTGCTGTTTGTCCGGGAAGAAACCGCCCGGTTTTTGCTGGAACAGGTGGACAAGGTGGGTCGGGTAGGCGTTATGCTGTCGCCCGGATTTTCGGAGCCATTGCCTGCGGGAAGAGGGTTTGCCCCCTTTGATG
>DYBQ01000071.1:0-1478 GCA_019418545.1 Clostridiales bacterium
TTCTCATTAACTTATCATAGAAGATCTCAATTTACAGACTTTTTTTCATACTCTCCTATAAATCCATATTCCGTTCTCTATTACGACCGCTTTTCAAATTTGGAAAGCACTTTTATAGTCGTTTTCAACTCATTTTTCGCTTCCCTAATTTGGGTGGCAAGTATTGTAATCAACATCCTCCAGAAGAACGGTGTTTTCGCCCTTCAGCATGTCAATGGTCTGACCATTGCTTGCCTTTTTCTGTGCGGCTAATAAGGCAGATATGCTTTGCTGTGTCAACAGAAACAATATAGTCTTGAAGCTCTCTAATCTGCACACCGCCGTTGTTTTGAACCTCCGGAGGTGTAAGTACGCTGGTCATTTCATCACTTCCAAAGTAAATCATATAAATCTGTTGCTGCCTACCGCCTTTTGAGTTTTTGTCATTTTTGACGATAACCTCTAAAATAGTCCATTTTATTGAAAAAACCGTACTTACACATCCTTGAAAACCACTTTGCGAATTCAGTTCTAATCTCCAATCCCTCATGCAAATCTGTTTTGCCATGTCTACTGAAATCTGATAGTCAGTAAATTCCGTCACCGGATTCTTTGGATTATTGGTTTCTTTTTTTTGAGTAACCAATATGTAATCCGCATTTTCTCAAACTCTACAGCGTTTCCATTTTTGGAATCGCTCCACATAACCGTATAATCGTTTTCAGTTAAACCATTCTCACACATACGGTCAAACCATGTCGTGAAGTTGCTCTTGATTTCCAGTCCATCATGTAACTCTCTTACTTGCCTCTTTATTCCATTTTGGGAAAAAAGTATTTTTTGGCTGCCGAATTTTCGGCCGTGAAATCCGTCAGGTATGCCCGGAGATATAGCCACCATTTTTGCGGATAGAGGGGAGGACTTCACTTGTTACCCAACGCTTAAATTTTTTCGCATTTGGCAACTTACTAGAAAGCACCAGGGAATAAAGCCCGGATTCGTTAATGATAATAGTTTCCTTATCCTGATTCCCGTCAAAAAACATAACTTTGCGCCTGTCATCTTCGTCTACATGGCGGTTAATATCTCGACTACCGTTTTGGTACCCGAGGATGCCAGCTATATCCTTTCCAACGAAGTAAACCTCATTCTCAGTCTCTACTGTCCTAACTCATTCCAGTATTGTCCAGGCCTAACAAATCGTTTTCCACCTACTCTAGCCCCCTTGACTCACACTCATCTAAGGTAGGACTGTTTCACTGCCCCCTCGGATTGTCATAAAATTATACCTCATTTTTGACCTGGGCTTTTTTTGTATGCATTTTAGTGCATTTTGTGCATTCGTCAACGTATATGTGCCTATAGTTGATACCGGCAGAGGGATAGCGTTTAGTTTAGTCTATTCTTTTTTTGTGCGCACTTTTGCGCAGTTTCAAACTATGATATCATAAAGCATTATCTGATTGTCCTGGGGTAGAAAAATACTGACCCGGTATTTC
>DYBQ01000071.1:1488-9610 GCA_019418545.1 Clostridiales bacterium
TACCATTATCTTAATCAGCTTTGCATAACCCAGCGACAAGAGTAATTCTAACGTGCCTGTCCCACCGACACGTTACGATAAGTTGGTGATATCACTGTTTTTCTTGCTCTAATGCTTTAAGAATAAGATTAGCCGAATAGAATATAGCATTCGCCTCCTTTGCCGTTATTTCTCCATTGACGACCCAATTATTGACGCGGGCCAGTGAGCGCCGTACCTCTGCCGGGGTATTCCATCGTAATTTCTTCTTTACTCCCGCCTCCTGTTGTTTCATAAGATGGGCGAGTCGATACCTCTCTGCAATGTTATTCATGCCTTGTTTTCCTCCAGGTCTAAAATATGTATATCCTCTTTTGGTGGGTACAACTCTGCAATTTGTCGCAATTGCTTATATACCGTTTCTTTACTCTTTGACAGTACTCGAATATCGCTTGCTTCATACCTTGCGCGCTCCTTTCCTTTCTGTCTCAGCAGCAACATACCCTCATATTTATCTTGTTCTTCCAGGCGGGTGACTGTTGCCAGTATAGTAAAATATTGTACTGTTTTCCCGGCCTTTATCAAATTATTTTGCATGTTATCACCTCGAATTTTGCTATATAGTTTTCTCTCTTATCCGCACATAATAAGGTATTCCCATTGAGTGACCCCCTGCCAACACCGATAAGCCTATTACAGCATCCATTCATAATATAAGAATTACCCTATACAACGAACCAGAATGCCCTTTCCTTCTATTTTAACTAACTATGCGGGAATTTCTCCGTATCCTCCTATCCCTCGGTATTATAGGCGCTTTCCCTTCCAGCAGCAGACTAAACAATGCTAATGTCTTTCTGCGATATGCGTAAAAATCATCACGTTTAGCGGGAATATATGATTTAATATAAATACGGTCATACCCCCTTTTTTGTGTGAGAGATTCAATAATAAATGTAGATAGCCCTGGATTACTTAAATCAGCCGCCTTGCATATTAAGCCTTTATTTTCTTCCAGTCTGGCAAGTTCCACTAATTCAGCCGCCCGGCTGCAATCTATTCCGTAATCGCTTAAGCTCTTGTCCCTTATCCTCATTGCTTATACACCATCCTTCTGATATAATAAAAGCAATGTGACTTTCCCGCTGCCATCACCCATTTAAAAACGACAGCGGGATTATTTATACACTTCCTTCCGTTACCATTCTTACACCAACACGATTCTTTTCGTTGTTCCCGAACTTAACCACAAGCTGACCAAATTTTGTGCCATCAAGTATTAGCTCTGCTTTAGCAATTTGGTTTCCGCTGGATATATTGCTTTCTGCCAGTGCTTCTTTAAGGGCTTGCTTCATAGTTGATAGCGGGGATACCACTTCTGTTTCACGGTTGTTGTCTCCCAGGATAGCCGCAAACATTCCGGCCCGTGGTGGCACTACTGTACCAGTTGCAAGCATTGGCATTCTAAATGGTACTGCTGCATAGGCAGAGGCCGGATAACTGGTTTTGCCTGATAGGTTCAAATTAGGGATGGTAGGGATTGCAATTCCCACCTTATCCATTACCCTATTGATTGCCTCAATAATTTTGTTTATCCCGGATATCACCGAATTTACCATGCCCTCGATACCTGAAACAATCTTCGCTATCGTATTCTTTATTACCGTCACAATACTGTTCCATATTTCAGTAGTCTTATTCATTACAGAATCCCACACTGATTCTATCTCCTGTCCGATTCCTTCAAATATATTCTGTGCATCCCCCTTTAAAGCATCCCATAATCCCTTGACGGTACTGGAAATACGCTTCCATGCTTCCTCTACCGCCCCTAAAAGGCCGTTTAGCGCCGTTTCTATGATTGCGCCAATACTTTCTAGCCCTCCACTAATAAAATCGCCTAGTGACGTTATCAGACCTTCCACAAGGCCCATAATGGCATCAATAACGCCTCCAAATATTTCCTTGATACCTTCCCATGCTTTTTCCCAATCTCCAGAAAATACACCTGTCAGAAAATCTATAATTCCAGAAAAGGCCGTTATCAGCCCATCCAAAACAGATGCCGCCGTGTCAATCAGGTTAAGCAGGTACGTGCCTATTGTCTCCAGTATAGGGGCAACAACGGGCAGTATGTTGGAAGATATCCAACTAAGTAAAGGCTTTAAATATTCATCCCATATTACCTTGATTAAATCTGCAACTTTCCCTATCAGCTCAATAATTTTATTAATAAGCGGCTGTATCGTACCTTCATATACTTCTGAGAATTTATCTGCCAGTTTTTGAAGGGTTGGGGCAATGTACTTGTTATAACCATCCAGCAGATTCCCCAGGATTTCAGACAGCCCATTCTTAATAGATTCAAACAGCGGAGCAATATGCTCGTCATACATCTTGTTTAAATTCTCGAATGTCTCAGTTATGCCCTGTGAAATAGAATCAAGGACGGTTTTTATTGGCTCCATCGTATTTGTAAGGGCTTCTTTTATCTTATCTTTGTTCTCTACAAATGGGGTAAGAATCGTGTCCAACACATCCCTGAACAACTTTGCTGACAGTTCTGTAATCCCCATGAATATATCTGCAAAGATTGCTATAATATCAGCCGTGATTTGCTTTGCCGTATCGCTTCTAAATACTGAAAAAATATCCGCTACAGCCACCGCAAAATCGGCGCCTATGGTACTGATTTCTGATGTGATATCAAACATACTTATCAGATAACCCTTGATTCTGTCCTTTGCACTTTCAAGATATAATGCTATTCCTCCAGTCAGATTATCAGCTATTGTCAGTCCAACACTGGCAAACGACCCGGCAGTTCTTCCCAAGTTGTAGGAAATGGTATCCAACATGGTATTAAAGGCCGACATAACGCCCTGGTCCGTAAAAATATCTTTCAGACTATTGCCAATGCTTGCTATGTTTGTTTTTATTGAATCCAGGACAGGCTTATAATCCCCCAGACCTTGCCAGAACCCGGATTGAAAGATTCCCCCTATCTCAATCAGCCTTTGTTTGATTGCCTCCAGGGTTTCCATGACATTCTTTAAAAACGGTGATTCTGTCTGCTGTTCATCAGGAGACAATCCCGGTGGCATTATACTGCTATCTCCCGTATTTTCTGAACCTTCCTCTGCATCACGCTGAATCTGTATCAAATTATCAAAGGGTGCCAATGATTTCTTTACCTGTTTTCCCGCGTCTTTTACTCCATCTGCAAAGTCCTCCGCACCATCAGCCGCGCCCTCATATCCAGCCTGTACCTCTGCCATTTCACCAGCCGCTTGTGCAGCTCCGCTATTTACAGACTTCTTACCCATTACCGTTTCTGTAAAATTTTTAAATGCCGTGGTTGCTGTTGACAACCGTTCAAGGAATACATTTATTGCCTTTATAATAGGCGTGAACAGGTTTATAAGCCCTTGTCCAATCGTAGCCTTTAAAGACTGTAACCTTAACTGAAAAATCCTTACCTGATTGGCCCATGAATCCGATGTACGGGCAAAATCACCGCTTGCCGCTGAAAGCTGGTTCTGTACAAATTGTAGGCGTAAGGCAACCTTTTCCTGCTCCGTCATTTTATTGGTGGTTTTTCCAAAACCATTTGCAAGGGCATATTGGTCTAATGCACTTTGTGTCATGACAACGCCTAATTCCTTAAGCGATTCCGTCTCCCCCGTAAACACGGATTTCAATTTTGTATATGCTTCTTCCTGCGACAAATTATAGAAACTTGCGACATCACCTGTTAACCCAGTTAATGCTGTAGCCATATCATAGGCCGCGCTTTCTGAATAGCCGAAGGATTTAGACATTGCTCCAAATGTACCGACATATTTTTTTGCCATCGTCTCAGAAAGCCCAAAGGAATCTGCCGCCGCCTTTGCGAAATCATCCACCTGTTTTGTCATGCTAGGAAAAGTCACATCTACAACGTTTTGTACCTCTGCCAAATCGGACCCCAGTTCCAAACATTCTTTACCGAACTGCACAATCTGCTTTATCGCAAAAGCGGTAATAATGGCCTTACCGATGCCTTTCACTATGCCACCCAGCTTTGTCATGGAGCCTTTAATTTCTGATATACCACGCTGCATCCCATCTGAATTGATTTTTGTATCAATAACAATATTTCCATCTGCTTTCAATATCCCAGTTCCTCACTTCCTAAGAGACAGAAAAAGCCGGAAATCTTGCATATATCGCAAAATTCCCGGCTCCATTTAGCCTTTAATAGATACCACTCTATCTATTAGTTTGATATGTAATTTTCTTCTCCACCTCCAGGATAATCACATCATTTTTTCGCTTTTTTATTTCTGCCGTATTTCCCCTGGACAAAATCTTCTTTATTGCTTCAATCATTTTTTCATCAGAACTCATATAACACCTACTTTACAGGGAATGGGTACTTGCTCCCGTTGTCTGCTGCCTGTTTGTACTGGCCTGTATACTTTCCTGCATGGGATTCCATTTCTTTTGTTGCAGCCTCCAGCTTCTCGCGGACTGCTTCTAATGCCGCCTCTAAAAATATCTCAAATAGAAATCGGTTATCCGGGCCAACAATGGAAAGCGGGGACTGTCTCCCAAAAGCAGCCTGTCTTACATCGGCATTAAATATAAAATCCATCTTGTCGTTAATGAGCTGGTTAAACTCCCCAAGTCTGGAAGTACTTTCCTCCAGGGATATTCCTGCCTGTTCTACAGGACTTCCATCTGCCTTAACTTTGATACTTGAAAGTCGTTCCGATTCGTTTTTTAAGTCCCGCATAGCTTCATCAAATCGGATTAGGATGTTTCCATCCTTTGGATTTATCTTTATAACCCGGTTGGAATCCCCATTGATTGTAAATGTTTCAAATCCATCATCAAAATTAATATTTGCCATTCCTATAACCTCCGTTTATCATTTTCTTTAATCTTGCTTTATCCTCTGTCACCGTATTCTGCATAAACCCGGATATTGACTCCATTCCCTTTTCCATGCATCCTGCCGCAACACCCGGCAAATCATTTTGCGTTTCTCCCAGAATCTTCATGCATCCGCTCAAACACGTTTCAACCATTTCTATTTTATTCATTGTTTTTACCCTCCATCTTTTCATAAATCTCCGCCAGTTCACAAATAACCACAAAAATCATTATTCCAATAACAATCACATTATCACCCACTTTCTTTGTGTTATAGTAAAAAAAATAAAGCCCTTCCTTAAACGGCTCTGCGTCTCAGCGTCTGGCTCTATACAATCATACTGCTATGTAATTTTCATTCTGCCGGCATATAAAAGACCCTCTGCCCGGCTTGATATGCTAAATCCACCTCATAAAGAACACCTTTAGCCCTCGTCATATCCTCATAGGCTCCCGCAAACAATGCTCCGTTATGAAACCTGCTTCTGGCATATACCATTGCCCCTTTACCATCGTGGCTGTATTCTGCATATATTTCGCCATATTCAATGTATTATCTTGCGTCCTGGGTTCTTATCTTCACCGCTTACCCCTCCTTTCGATTTCTGTCAACACCGCCATTGCTATATCCTTGCTGAATGAATCTGGATATTTTATCATGAAACACTTAACTGCATTTACGGTTTCCTCCCAGTATTCATCATCATCCGGTTTGCCTACTGGAAGCCGCTGTTTAAATAGCTTCCAAACGTCTGCGAACATTTCAAATTCCTGTTGTACCTCTGAATTTTTTACCACATCGGCCCCCTGTTAATCAAATGGTGTTTTCTCCTTTGCTGGCTTGAAATCAAAATCTTTACCCTCTACTTCTTTGAAACTCATTTCCTCACCAACAAACTCCATTTGAAATTTTGCTGTTTTCCCTTGTCGGTTTTTCTCTACCTTCACCCCTTTGTATCTTTCATTTTCTTCTGAAAGATTCCAAAGCAGCATAACAACTGATGCATCCTGCTCAATATCACCTGATTCCCTCAGTTCCGACATAGTGGGTTCTTTTGTCTGCCGTCCTTCTGATGCCCTGTTTAATTGCGATAAGACTATGATAGGCCGGTTCAACTCCATTGCTAATGATTTAATTGCCTTTGAAATATCGCCCACTTCTGACGCCCGGTTAGCGTAATGACGTTCGGCCTTTATAAGCTGCAAATAATCAATGATGATGCAATCAGCACCCATGTGCTGGCATTCTCTGCGTATCTCACCCACGGATTTAACCCCGCTTGATATCCACACATCCAGCCTTTTCAGTTCCGTATTGGCCTTTTGGAACCGTTCTTTTTCATCCCCCAGGAAAGCCTTTCCCTGCCGGATACGGTTCATCATAATACCAGATTGCCGCGACACCAGTCGTTCATACATCTGCTTATTTGTCATTTCCAGATTATACAGCAGCACCCGCTTGCCCTGAATTCCCATATTTGTTAGTATTTGCGTAACAAAAGCAGATTTTCCAACTGCCGGGCGCGCTCCAATGACAATGATATCCCCACCCTCCAGACCACCAAGACAATCATCCAATCGCGGGAATCCCGTGTAAAGAAAATCCCGTTCCCTGTCCACAAAACATCCTGGGGCCATTTCGTCAACAATCTCACTTAAGCTTTTTGCCTTTGGTCTATCATCCTCTTGCAATGCCTCCAGAGCGTTCACAGTCTCCCCTATTTGCTTTTCTACGGCAGAGGGGTGGAATTGTACCGCGTTGATAATTTGCGTGGCTGTACGGGCCTTATATGTGTTTTTAATCACTTCCGCATATTCCCCAGTTGCCATACTTGTTACGCTTGAATCACTGCACGCTTTTAATTTACTCAGCAATTCAGATTGGGAAACATCAGTAATGTTTGCTGCAAGGGTAACAAGATTGGCCTGATATCCAAAATCATGAGCTCTCAAAAATTCCAGATATATCCGTCCTAACAGCGCATCAACAAACATATCAGGGCGAATGCTCCTACAATCCTTGATTGCCCGTGGTTCCATCATCAAAGCGCCAATAAGCGCTTGCTCCGCATTAACAATCATAAATCATCCTCCCCCGGCAGATAATCAATAATAGCCTTTGACATAAATGTATCGAAATTTTTACAAAAGCATATCTCTGTTCCCTCTGCCTCCCATTCACGGGTATAGGCTCGAACCGCCAAATAAATTTGCTTGTTAGTCAGCCGATAACGAACTTTGTTGATACAACGCCCTTTTTTCACATAAGCACAATAGTATTCAAATGCTTTTGCTTTTCCCCTCTTTTTGGGATATATGGCATAAATCTTTTCAAAGTCTGTTTTCATCTGTTCAAGGTCGGAATTATTATCTCCCGTCTTATCTGGTTCGGCTCCAGGCGAACATAATATATTTATTTTATTATTTACATTATTGTTTGTGTGCACTGGTCGTTCACTGGCTGTTCGATGGTCGGTCAATTGCGTTTCATTCTGATGTTCACACATTTGGTACATATCCCAGTTTTTTATTGTAATTAGGCGATTTCTATTGCCTGTCTGTTGTTCAATCTGCTGTTCACTTTCATAACACTTTAAGACACGCTGCACTTTCGATTCCGTGACACGCAATTTGTCAGAAATGGCCTTTCTGCCTGTTATCAGTTGACCAGGATTAAGCATTATTTTTTGCCCTTTAAACATAGCAGGAATTTCCGCATGGGTTGCATTAAGCAGAAGATAAATCCAAATAGCCATATAATCCGAATCCTTACATACTACAGGATTATCTAACATTTTTCTATGTAAGCTCACCCAGCCATTCAAGTTTAATCACCGCCATTCTTTAGCCCTCATGCATTAGCCCCCTGTCCATTCAGAAAATCCACCAGTTTGCCAAAATTGACTAAATATTTCGTTCCAACCATAACAAACGTTATTTTCTTCTGGAGGCATAATTTTCTTATGCAATCATAAGATAACCCGGTTCTCTCTGCTGCCTTACGGATGGTAAGCATTTCTGGAATGGCCTGTTCCTCCTGTACTGGAAGTTTAATAGCCGCTTCTAATGCCGCCATCTCGCCAAGAATAGCCTTTTCCCGCCGTTCTATATCCGCATTCCAACCGGAACCAGATTGCAAGAAAAGTTCTGAACGCTGCCGCGCCAAGTCCGCATATCTGGAAACCATTTCTATTTTTGTCATAAATCTAAGCTTGCTCCTTTCCAT
>DYBQ01000071.1:9620-12236 GCA_019418545.1 Clostridiales bacterium
TTAATCCTCTAAAATTTCAGTCACATCAACTTCAAGACTGTTAGCCATACGTCCAGCACATATTGCTGTGACTTCACGACTATTTAAAATGACATTCATACGCGCCCGGCTCACTCCATACTTTTCCGCCAGATTCGTAACAGTAAGGGCTTTTCTCGCCATAGCAACATTTATTTTGTCTCTACTAAGCTTCACTATCTCGCCTCCTTGGTTACACCATATTGGTGTTTATATTGACATTGTATCACCAATACGCTATAATGTCAATATAGCATTGCAAATATTACACCAATTTGCTATTATGTTTAAAAAGGAGGTGCGAGTATGTCAGATATTCCAAATAGATTAAAGAAGTTACGTACGGATAAAGGTCTAACTCAAAAACAACTCGCTGACTCTTTAAATGTTTCGCAAAACGCTGTTTATAACTGGGAAAATGGAAAACGAGAACCTAATTTAGATACAATGAAGAAAATAGCAAAGGTGTTTGATATTGCTCTTTATATACTATTAGACGATAGTTTTCCACTACCAGATATAACTTCTGAATCATGGGAAAATAGAGCTAGATTTCTAGGAGATACAGAAATGACAACTGTTCCTAGATTTACAACGCCTTTACACACTAATGATGATATCCATAATGAAAAAAATCTTGATGATTTGAAGTTTAATGGAATTATGCAGAAAACTGACCGTGGAGAAGAACTGACGCCGCAGGAATCCATATTCAAATCAGCTTATCTGGAAAGAGCCTTAAGAAGCATAGGAGATTCTTTCGCACAATATTATGCAATGTTAAACGAAGAAGGTCAAAAGAAAGCTGACGAAGAAATAACCAGAACCATTAAACAGCTAGAATTACTTACGAAAATACCGGAATACAGGAAAAAAGACTAATTAACCACTATTGCCAACTATCAATTTTCCATTCATCCATGCCGCCCAGCAGATGAAAGGAAGGATATTATGGCAAGTGTAAGAAAGCGCGGTAACTCTTATCAAGTCACGGTTAGCAATGGGCGCAGAGCCGATGGGACCCAAATACTTGAAACGGACACATTCACACCAGAGCCAGGAATGACCCCAAAACAGGAGAAAAAGGCCCTGGAGCAATTTGTAATGGATTTTGAACGTGATGTAAAATCAGGCCAAAACGTTAAAGGCCGGCGCATGACTTTGGAGGAACTATCTGAGTTATTTTTAAAAGACAATGAACCTACTGGAAAACCGGATGAAGATATTATGTCCATCACTACCTGGGCCAGCTATAAAAACTGTTTGAAATTGCGCATTGTCCCACGCCTGGGTCATTTAAAGATATGCAGCATCATCCCAAAGAACCTTAAGGATTACAGCAAAGCCTTAAGGCAGGACGGAGCCAGGATTGACGGAAAGCCCGGCGGGCTATCTGAAAGCACCATAACAAGGGATTGCGCCATTGTCAGCAGCTTATTGTCTTATGCCGTTGGTGAGGGATTACTCACCATAAACCCTTTAATCTATGCTGGAAAGCAAAGCAAGGGACACAGGCCAAAGAAAGAGTACAAGGTGAAATATCTTACCATAGAACAAACACAAGCGTTCCTGTGGGCCTTAGACAACCCTATAACGATAAAATACGGAGGCCGTAAGCGTAAAAACAAATCAGGGGAAGTATATTCAATCAAAGAATATCAAACGTCCTGGAAGCTCTCTTTAAAATGGCGGGCTTACTTTTATCTGGCCCTGTTCATTGGCGATAGACGTGGTGAGAATATAGCTTTTACATGGGATGATATAGACTTAGATACCGGAACCGTGAATATTGAAAACTCTACAGCTTATGTGGATGGAAAGATAATACAGAAAAAGACCAAAACAAACAAATCACGCACTCCTGTTATACCGCCTGTCGTCACGGGCATATTGAAATTATGGAAAGCGGAACAAATGCGCCAAAGCATGGAGCGCGGCACATATTGGCAGGGATACCACGGGAAAGAATTTGATAAGAATTTCATTTTCACGCAGGAAAATGGGATTCAGATGCATCCTTCAAGCCCATACCATCAGTTCAAACGAATCATAGAACTGTATAACAAATATGTGGCAGAGGATTGCAGCCACATGATTCCCCCGGATATAACCCCACACGATTTACGTCATACCGCAGCCTCCATATTGATTGCTAACAATATGGACCCTCGCTCCGTTGCCGGGGTTCTGGGACATTCCAATGCGACCACCACATTAAATATCTATGCTTACTTTTTCCGCAGCAAAAATGAGGAAGCGGCTAACATCATGGAGAGTGTTTTAATCAAAGCAAATTAGTCAATGTTAGTCAAATGTTAGTCAAATCAAGAAAACCGCCCACATCGGACGGTTTTTCTTTTTGCTTAAATCTTCAAATTTCCTTGTAAATACGTACTTTTTCAATCAAGCCACTGGCCGGACTCGAACCGGCGACCCACGCATTACGAATGCGTTGCGCTACCAACTGCGCTACAGTGGCATCCGAACAGCAAACGCCATTCCTTTGATACAACAAGGCTGCTGCCTAAGCAACAGCCTTGCCATCATGACCTGACCGGGAATCGAACCCGGGTTTACGCCGTGAGAGGGCGTCGTCTT
>DYBQ01000072.1 GCA_019418545.1 Clostridiales bacterium
GTTGAGCAAAAGTCCGCGTGGGATTGATGTGGTATCTTTAACTTTGGGAAACTCCTCTCTCCCTACTCCTTATGGAGTGGGAGATTTGGGGCAGCCGGCTTTGGACTGGATTGATATTTTAGCCGAAAACGGCATTACCATTTGGCAGATTCTGCCCCTGAACCCCACCGGCTATGGCAACTCTCCCTATCAGCCCTATTCCTCCCGGGCAGGAGATGAGTTGTACATCAGTTTGGAAACGCTGTCAGAAGAAGGCCTTCTGACAGAAACACTTCCCACCGGGGAAAACGAAAGCCCCCGGGTAGAATACGAAGCCGTGCGGGCGGCAAAGGCAGCATGGCTCAAAAAAGCCTATGCTGCCTTTATCCCAAACAAGGAATTTGAAGCCTTTGCAGGGCAGGACTGGGTGCGGGACTACTGTGTGTTCCGCGCCCTAAAAAAGGCAAATTCCAGCCGCTGCTGGCTGGAATGGCCCAAAGAGCAGCGGGACTGGCCCCTCTCTAAGCCGGAGCTTTCACCGGATTTGGAAGCGGAAGCCCGGTATCAGGCTTTTTTGCAATATGAGTTCCTGCGCCAGTGGAATCGGGTGCGTGACTACGCTCACAGCAAAAACATCCAGATTATGGGGGATGTCCCCTTCTATGTGGGCATCGACTCGGTAGACGTTTGGGCTGGACGGGAAAACTTCCTGCTGGACAGCGAGGGCTATCCAACCTACATCGCCGGCGTGCCGCCGGACTATTTCAGTGCCACCGGACAGCGCTGGGGCAACCCTATTTATGACTGGGATAAGCTTAAAAAGGATGGCTTTGCCTTTTGGGTGGAGCGCATTGGATATAACCAAAAGCTGTTTGATATTATCCGCATTGACCATTTCCGGGCCTTTGATACCTTTTGGAAGATTCCAGCCTCTTGTCCCACCGCTATGGAAGGAGACTGGATTGAAGCCCCCGGTTATGCGGTACTCGATACCCTGTATGAAAAGCTTCCGGGCCTTCAACTGGTGGCGGAAGATTTGGGTGACCTTCGCCCCGAAGTGCTGACCTTGCGGGACCACTATCATTTGAAAGGCATGAAGGTGCTGGAGTTTACGCTGGATACCGGAAGCAAACGTGCTTTTGACCGGGAGCCTTCCAAAGAAAACCAGATTTTGTATACCGGCACTCATGACAACGACACGCTGCGGGGATGGTATGAATCTCTTAACACAGCCGGAAAGCGCAAGCTGCGCCGCTGGCTCAAACAGCAGGGCTGTACCCATGGGAATGCGGTGGAGCGTCTGATACAGCTGGCTTTGCAAGCTCCCGATGAATATGTAGTGCTTCCCCTTCAGGATGTGATGGAGCTTCCAAACGCGGCCCGGATGAACACGCCCGGCACTGTCGGTTCTCCTAACTGGGAATGGCGGCTCACCGGGTTTGATTCTGCAGCAGCCTGCCTGCACCGTCTGCGTCCCCTGATTCTATGCCGGGCAGAAAAATAAACGTTTGTGGAGGGGCGCTCCGAAAGCAGCGCCCCTCTTGATATGTAGGAAAGGAGAGGTCTTTTATGCTGGACAAAACCCAAAAGGATTGGTGGAAATCTGCGGTTGCTTATCAAATCTATCCCAAAAGCTTTCAGGACACCAACGGGGATGGTGTCGGAGATTTACCGGGCATTATCCGTCGGCTGGATTACTTACAGGAGCTGGGAATCGATGTCATTTGGCTGTCCCCGGTGTTTGCTTCGCCTCAGGTGGATAATGGTTATGATATTTCCGACTATCGGGCCATTGATTCCATGTTTGGCACTATGGAGGACATGCAGACCCTGATTCGGGAAGGGAAAAAGCGAGGCATCGGTATCATGCTGGATTTGGTGCTCAATCACAGCTCCGACCAGCACCGTTGGTTTTTGGAAGCCAAAAAGAGCCGGGACAATCCCTATCACGACTATTATGTGTGGCGGGACGGTGTACCCGGAAAATTCCCAAACGACATGAACTCTGTATTCGGCGGCCCAGCCTGGGAATGGGTGCCGGAGGTGGAGCAGTATTACTTTCACCAGTTCGCCCCTCAGCAGCCGGATTTAAACTGGGAAAATCCCGCTCTGCGCCGGGAATTGTATGATATGATTCTGTGGTGGATGGAGCAGGGCGTGGAAGGCTTCCGGCTGGACGTAATTGACCAGATTGCCAAGGAGCCCGACAATTTCATCACCAACAACGGCCCTCGGCTTCACGAATTCCTGCAGGAGCTGAGCCGGGAAACCTTCCAAAAAGGCTGCCTGATTACGGTTGGCGAGGCCTGGGGCGCAGACACAGAGCGTGCCAAGCTTTATAGCGCACCGGACGGCAGCGAGCTTTCGATGGTATTCCAGTTTGAGCAGATGATTTTGGACCAACAGGGTGAAAAATGGGATTTTACCCCTCTGCCCTTTGTAAAAATGAAAAAGAGCTTTGCCAAATGGCAGACAGCCCTGCATGGCTGCGGCTGGAACAGCCTGTTTCTCAACAACCACGACCTTCCCCGCATTGTTTCCCGCTGGGGTGATTCGGAAAAATACCGGGTACAGTCCGCCAAACTTCTTGGCACCATGCTTCACGGCATGGAGGGGACTCCCTATATTTATCAGGGCGAAGAGCTGGGAATGACCAACATCCGTCTGCCAATTTCGGAATATCGGGATTTGGAAATTCACAATGTTTATCAGGAGCGGCTGCAAAAAGGTTATGCTCCCGAAAAAATTATGGAATCCATCTATGCCCGCGGCCGGGACAATGCCCGAACCCCCATGCAGTGGACTCGTGGAAAAAATGCCGGATTCAGTGAAGGGACTCCCTGGCTGCCCGTAAATCCCAACTACGAAGAAATCAATGCAGAAAAAGCTCTTGCCGATTCGGACTCGATATTCCACTATTATCAGAAGCTCATAGCTCTGCGCAAAAAATACCCGGTATTGGTTCATGGAGACTTCACTTTGCTGGAAGAGGAGCATCCTCGCCTGTTCGTCTATCGCAGAAGCTGGCAAAAAGAAGAACTCTTGGTGGTGTGCAATTTCTCCGGGGAAGAAACGGACTATACTCTTCCCGAAGAATGGCAGGAAGCTGAGTGCCTGATTGCCAACTATCCGCCACAGCAGGCCGTCAAACCTCTTCGTCCATGGGAAGCTATGATTCTCCATCGGACAGCTGTTTTGTAAGTTATCGGAAAGCTATC
This sequence comes from Clostridiales bacterium, assembly GCA_019418545.1. Taxonomy (GTDB): domain Bacteria; phylum Bacillota; class Clostridia; order Oscillospirales; family Acutalibacteraceae; genus Heritagella_A. Next base: position 3,198 of record DYBQ01000072.1, read on the forward strand.
TTTTTATAAAAGAATCCATCAAAAAGGTCCCGCTGTCATTGGGCAGCGGGACCTTTTTCTCTTTTTCTTATGCCATCTTTTTCAGACGAATCACATTCCAGCTGTGCTTACCCAAAAGTGCCGACAGCACGCCGTCCTCCACCTTGGAAACGCCGCCGCTTACAGGCTCTACCTGATGGGGGTCGCTTTCCGTGTTAACGGCCTTCATATCGTTATGGCTCATAACAATATGCTCAGCCACACCATATCCGGCAAACTGCCGCAAATCACAGGTAACCTCCATATCCTCGTCCAGAGACTTGTTTACAGCCAGCATTGTCAGCTCTTCGTCCTCTTCGTTCATAACCAGCACCGAATCTAGATAGGGCGCATCGCCATAGGAACTTTCATACACCGGCGATTTTACCAGCGTATGCAAAACCGTTCCCCGGGCATAATTGCTGGCATGGAAGAAGGGATAGAAAATCGTCTGCCGCCATGCGCCGGTATCCGAGGTCATAATGGGCGCAATCACATTGATTAGCTGGGCCAGGCAGGCAATCTTCACCCGGTCTGCGTGGCGCAGCAGGGTAATCAGCATACTGCCTACCAACAGCGCGTCCTCAAAGTTGTAAACATCCTCCAGCTGATGGGGGGCATGTCCCCATTTTTCCAGCTTTTCGTCCGCTTCGGCGGAATGATACCATACATTCCATTCGTCAAAGGACAGGTTAATTTTTTTCGAGCTGCGCTTTTTGGCCTGCATATAATCGCAAATTGCCACCACAGACGAAATAAACGAATCCATCCTCACGCTGCAAGCCAGAAAATCCGGGGTGTTGTTCTGCTTATTGTCATAATACTGGTGCAGGGAAAGATAGTCCACCTGGTCATAACATTCATCCAAAACGTCCGCTTCCCACTGGACAAAGGTGGGGTTCATCATGGTGGAGCTTCCGCAGGCGACCAGCTCGATGGAGGAATCCATCATCCGCATAATTCTTCCTGTTTCTGCCGCTACCCGTCCATACTCCCGGGCGGTTTTGTGGCCCATCTGCCAAGGACCGTCCATTTCGTTGCCCAAACACCACAGCTTAATGTCGTGGGGTGCTTCATAGCCATGGCTGCGCCGCAAGTCGCTGTAATAGCTGCCCTTTTTAAAGTTGCAATATTCCAGCAGGTTTTTGGCATCCTCCGGACCGCGGGTTCCCAGATTCACGGCCATCATCACTTCTGAGCCGGCCTTTTTGCACCAGTCCGCAAACTCATTGAGCCCGAACTGATTGCTTTCAATCACGCTCCAGGCCAAGTCCACCTTGGCCGGACGCTGCTCCTTGGGGCCAACGCCGTCTTCCCAGTGATAGCCGGACACAAAGTTTCCTCCGGGATATCGTACTACCGGTACATTCAGCTCTTTTACCAGCTTGAGCACATCCCGGCGAAATCCCTGTTCATCGGCAAAGGGACTTTCCGGCTGATAAATCCCCTCATAGACCGCTCTTCCCAAATGCTCAATAAAAGAGCCGTAAATCCGCTTATCAATGGGGGAAACAATAAATTCTTTGTCTACTACAATACGGGCTTTCATAAGGCAGAACCTCCTCCGTTTGTTATTCCGGCCATACCGGAAACCTTTATTTTCTGTTTCTATGATACGTCAGTCTATTTTAGAAACCAATAGCGTATCATCCGGTTTTCTTGACTTTTTCTCCGATTTTTCCTTTCAAACTTTATCCTATTCCCTCTATTGTTTCCTTGCGGCAAGGATGTTGGTAGAATCAAATTCTCTTCTTCTGCTGTCCTTCGGTACAACCGCAGCTCTGGTTCTAAAAAGACGTTTCGACTAACAGATTTCCAAAAACAAAATCCGCCGGAGTGAAAAAACACTCCGGCGGATTTTTCCGTTTCACACGGCATGATTCAAAAATGCGACCAAGCCTGTAAGCCGAGTTCTGTCGTGAACAGCCATCTATCTTGGCTGGGCGTTACCGCCGCAGCTCGTTGCCACCTCCACGGGACGCGCCGGGCCGACGCATCATGTCCCTCCGCGGTGTTGCTCCGAATAGGGTTTGCAGAGCCGTGCAGTTCCCCGCACGCTGGTGAGCTCTTACCTCGCCTTTCCACCCTTACACACCAAAACGGTATGCGGTATATCTCTGTTGCACTTTCCCTGGGGTCGCCCCCGGCGGCCGTTAGCCGTTATTCCTGCCCTGTGGAGCTCGGACTTTCCTCAGGCGCTGGCTTTCGCCTGACGCCCGCAGCTGTCCAGCCTGCTCGCATATGTATTGTACCTGCAATCAAGGGCATTTGTCAAGAGGAAGCGGCCTGCATTTCCCGTCCCAGCCGGTCGGCCATCTTCAAAGCTGCAAATGCGCTTTCCTCTGTAACCAAAAACGGCATATGTTCCATATAACTGTTTCCATCCAGACTAGCTTTGGCTGCCAGACGAAGCTCTTCGTCTGTACAGGTTTCTCCTGCGCCCAGCTCGCCCAATGTAACCGGCAAACGGATATTCCGACAGAAGCCAAGCACTTCCCGAAGCTCACTCATAGGACGGTTTTCCAGAATCATTTGAGCCACAGTGCAAAAAGCCACCGATTCTCCGTGCATGGCTCTGCGCAGTGCCGGTACACGGGTCAAGCCGTTTGCCAAAGCGTGGGCCGCTGCCAAGCCGCCGCTTTCAAAACCGATGCAGCTGAGATAGAGGTTCGCTTCCACAACGTTTTCCAATGCCGGCGTAACAACTCCTTCTTCCACTGCCAGCAGAGCCTGTACACCGTCCCGGAAAAGGATTTCCCGGCAAAGTCTTGCCAGGGCCAGGGCGCCATTAGTACTGTGTGCACCCGTATCTGTGACAGCATTGGACTGACGGCAGGCCTCGGCCTCATAACAGGTAGAAAGAGCGTCACCCATACCAGCAGACAGCAGCCGGGCCGGAGCCTTGGCAATGACAGAAAGGTCAGCTACCACCACGGCAGGATTGATTCGCAAATGCAGATAGCGCTCAAACACGCCTTCCGGCGTATATAAAACCGAAAGGCCGCTGCATGGGCCGTCCATAGACGCAGCCGTTGGGACTGCAATTACCGGAACCCGGGCATAGTATGCCACTGCTTTGGCAGTATCCAGTGCTTTTCCGCCGCCAATACCTATGACACAATCACAGCCGCTTTCCCGTATCAGTGCGCAATGACGGTCAATCTCGGGCAGGCAGCATTCCCCCTTCAATTCTTCCAATCGGTACCGCACACCTTCCTCCAAAAAGCTGCGTGGCAGTTGTTTTCCATAGCTTTTTACAGAAAAAGCGTCTGCCAGTAAATATCCCGAGGTACATCCCAGCTGCTTCATATACACGGCCAACCGGGAAAGCAGATTCTCTCCCTGTACATATCGGGACGGAGATTGGATGATTCTTTCCATAAAAACTCCTCCTTTTGTCCGATTTCCTGTTTCTTCCATAGTATAGTAGATTGGCTGAAAAAGTGCAAGTATCCTCAAAAAGAGACACATCCGGCCTTGGGGAATTCCAAAGGCCGGATGTGCCAAAATAAGGGATTCTTATAATCAGAAATCTTCTCTTCTGCGCAGTTTGATAACCAGCGCGGCCAGCATCAGGGAAACAGCTGCTGCGGCTGCCCAAATCCAGATAACCGTATTGTCACCGGTTGTGGGAGCTTTGTCTGCACTGCTGCTACCACTGTCATTCTTATCCGAGCTGCCGGAAGAGGTACCGTTGTCGGTGTTTCCATCGTCCTTGCCGTCATCGGGCTTCGTGGTATCACCGTCATCATTTGCACTCAGGTTTTCAATGGCAGCTTCCAGCTCTTCCACAGCCTCATCCACCACTGCCTGGTCATCTTCACTCAGGGTTTCGTCTGCCAGAACTGCCTTCGCATTCTGGAAGGCTGCTGTAAATACTGCTACGCTTTCTGCTGTGTAGCCGCTCAAATCCATTTCTTCTGATTTGTTTACCAAATCCTCCAAAATCGACTTGTCTGCCTTGAAACGCTGGGCCAAAATGGCGTTCAGCAATGCTTCGGCTGCCGGCTCAATGTCTTCTTCCATCGCGTCGCCGTCTTCCATCACTTTCTTCGCAGCATCCAGCGCGTCTGCCAGCTGCTGCCAGTTGTCCTGTACATACTTGTCCTGCTCGGGAATCATAGCATCTGCCTTTGCAATCAGCTGCTCCAGCATGGTCTTGTCGCCTTGTACAAGCCCTAAGCCCCAGATGCCGTTAAGCAGGTTATCCCATGCGGTGTTCACTTCGTCCTGAGTGGCTGCCACATTATTCAAAACTGCCTTAGCCTCGGCCAGTACCTTTTCAAAGTAGGCCTTTGCACTGTCCGTTACGCCTTCGGTGCTCAAGGTCAGCGCATAGTCATAGGTCTTTTGCAGCAGTCTCTTGTCGGAATCCACCGGCATCAGTTCATATTCTGCTGTCAAAACCACTTCGTTTGCAGGCATTGCAAAGGTAATAGTCTCCGACTTCATCTGCTCTTCACTAAGCTCGATGCCTTCTGCTGTCCAGCCAGCAAAGTGTTTGCCTTCTTCTGCCGGAGCTGCGGTTACCGTGACCTCTTCGCCTTCTTCATATTCACCACTGCCGCTTCCATTGTTGACTGTCAGGGTGTATACATCTGGCAAAGGTTCGCCCTCGGGAGGAAGGGGTTCTTCTCCATACACTTCCACTTCATAATAGTGATGTCCGTTTCCAAGGCCGGATTTGCTGTTGCCATTGGTCCACAGCCGCACATACTGGGCTTCTACCGGCTCAAAAGTAACGGTTTTGCCTTCTGCTGTTTCCAAAAATTCTTCATCAGTTCCGATGCCTAATCCCGAAGAGTTGTCTTTATCATTATTAAATACAGTGGTAACTCCGGTTTTAAATTCAGGGTCATTAGAAACCTGCATAATCACATCATAATAGGTTCTTCCACCTTGGAAATAGTGTCTCCAACTCTTAATGGTATCAATTTTACATGGAACACCTAAATCAATTTGGATATACTGTTTTCCACTGCTGACAATTCCAAAATAGTTAGTTTCTGTCGTAAAATCGCCATCAGTTACCCATTCAGGATTACGGGTTTCCAATCCGGTTGCAGGAGGAGCAGGTTCTGCTTCCCCACTAAATGTAACGGATTTACCCAATGCAAGATTGCTGCCGCCCATAATTTCATAAGTATACGCTTTGATTTCAGCAATTGCATAGGGGTAATTTTCTTTATTTTTCCCAGTACAAACCACACGAATTGCATTGGCTGAAACCGACTTTTCCAAATTGATTTTAGCTGCAGCACCATTGCCGTCGGTCCCGGTATATACGGTATTCCACTGGCCATCCTGGTTTTGGACTTCTACCCGATATTCCTTCACATTCTGATTGCCCCAGCGGATGGTGATATTTTTCAGCAGCTCATAATTTTGAACCATCTTATCGTCAACTTTGACAGTTACGACACTTTCATTCTCTCGACCGCTGAACCATGCGGTGGTAATTTTGTTATCCCGAACCAAATTTGCGTTCTCTCCACTGGAAGCCTGTGCATCGGAGAGTTTGACTTCTCTCTTTTCTGCACCATTACGGAACTCTCTGGGAAGCGGCTGGGCATAGGTTCTTTCACCAGACAGCACCTGCACTTCAGCAAAACCATTGGTATTGTCTGCATTGTTCCCATTGGACCAAATGCGGACATATTGTGCCTGAGAACCGGTGCAGGTCAGTGTTTTTCCGGTATAGGGTGCGCTGTATTCTTCATCGCTGCCAGCCCCTAGTCCAAGGCTATTATCCGCATCATTGTTAAAGATGGTTTTGGCGTCGGAAAAATCGCATTTGGAAGCAAGCTGTACCACCACATCATGATACCGGTTGCCAACAGCAAAATCATGCCAAAAACGGATTTGGTCTATCTGCTGCATTTCACCCAAATCGATTTGGATATACTGGGGACCTTCTCCCAATTCCAGTACTTTGTCCAACTGCTTGTCAGTCAAAACAGAAACATCCTGTTCTCCGGCCTTGGTGGTAACCACTACGCCGTCGCGGTGCAGCAGGTTTTCCACACCGGGTGCCTTCGCCGTTTCTGTTGTATCAGCAACCCATTGGCCATTTTCTTTTTTCAGTCCAATCAGATTCCACTCAATTCCAGGCTCTACAGTTTCCAGTCTCCACCGGCTGCTGTAGGGAGCCATTCTCATACGCTGTTCCATGGTAAAGGCATTTACATCGCGAGCAGTAGTCCATTCCCGGATAATATCCAGATAAGTTTCATAATTGGGCAGGCTGCCAAAGCCTTCATCGGCAATATTCAGCTGCGTAGCATAAGCGGCTGCTTTGGAGCCCAAGAATTGCATATCGTCTTCTGTAAAGTTTTGGGTGATTCCGCACAGTCCGGTAGTAACCGGGAAGAAATTGCGGACATAGTAGTCATAGTTTCTTTGTAAACGATAGTTAAATTCTCCTTCATCCGTAATCGGGAGATATTTTTCACCCCATGTTTGGGCGGTAAAAATATGCCAGCCCCACTGGGTCATACCACTGGAATAAGACTTGACACCATTTTTATTTTCCAGTGCATTGTACCACCAGTCCATGGTCTTATTGTCCATATAGATATTATGGCCCGTAAACTCAGAATCTTCCAAACCGTCCATATCAGAAAGGCTCATTCCGGCTGTATTGATGGAATCAGCCAATGTCATTGCGGCCTCATGAATATACTGCTGTGTCCCTCTAAATGTTCCTCCATACCCTGCATTAAAGGAAAGCTTGGAGAATTCCACGCCAGCTTCATGCTGGATAGGGGTAGTCTGCTGCTGCCCACGGGCAGTAATTACTACGCCGTCTCCGTTATTGCCCTTTACCTTGATGACTTCCTTTTCGTCCACCAGAACATAGACCTCATTATTTGCTGCGGTGGGGAAATCCGTCATATCTTCCAGTTGGATGACTTCCCCCACATCCAAAGATGTGATAGCAGTTTTCGTGGTCGTTGTCCGACTGCGAACAATATTCTTCTTCACATTTTCAATCCCGTTAGCGTTTGGAACATCCTTATTTAAAAACGCCGGACGGTTTTTGGTGCCCACGGTTAAATCATACTGATGCGCCACATCGGTAATATTGGTTTTAAAATCTTCATAACTTTCAAAACCCTTGAAGCGATAATCGCCGTTATAAGTTTGGAAGGTATCATGCCCATACATCAGTTCCGCACCCAAACGACGGGCATCCTGAATTCTCCGGTTTAAGGTTTCCGTATCAAATACCGGGAAAAGATATTCCGTGCGCATCTGGAAATCATATTTTGCCACGGGGTCTTTCTGCCACTGGCCGTCTTCATTGGTAGGATGTGGCATTCCCTCTGCAACTTCCATTTCGGATACAATATCCAAAACATCTTCTGTTGCACAGCCATATAGTGCGATTTTGGAGCCAACAATCTCTCCGTCATCTCCACAAATGGCCGGGTCAAGGGCAGGAATATCATATTTTTGGCTAGCGCCGCCATAGGAACCGCCTGGATAATAAAGTGTGCGGTCCTTAGTATAATCGGCTACAAATGCTCGAAGCTGGCCGCCTCCTTCAATGGGAAGGGCTGCACTGTAAAAATTCGGGAATCGTACTTCCGTCCAATTCACACGGGGATAAACATCTGGAACATCCTGCGGGAAAGAGCCAACTGTTTTAACGTTCAGTGCCATCATACCAATGGCGTAATCATCGTTGTATACGACGCCCAGCGTATCGGCAATCGTATCCTGAATATCAACCGGAATGGGTCCCCAGAAGAGATACCGCAAATCCTTATCTGTCTTGTTTTCCAGAGATGTCACTTCGAGATTGATGTAATTTGCTTTTTCCTCCACTTCCACGATTGCCGTTACGCCCTCATCAAATGTAAACGTCAAATCATTTCCCGAAACTGTCATGGAAGAAGGTACCACCATTTCTTCATCCAGATAAATGCTGATTAGGGAACGAGCTTTTTCCGTTTGCAAATAGTTGGTTCCTGTACTCGTGTCCGTCAGTCTACTGAGCACACCTGTTTCATCGAGAGAAAACGAAAAGGAATCGCTTGAAAAAGTTGCCTGATTTGCATCATTTTGCGGGATTTCTGCTGCATTAGACGACAGCGGAAGAGTGGAAATTGCCAAAACAGCAGCCATACACAAAGAACCTATGCGCCTGAACCATTTCATAATTTTTCCTCCTTTTTTGCTTTTCAAAAATCCTCAACTTTTCGATTCTCTTAGCCTCCCCTTCTGTATTTCCTCCTTTCTTATAGAATAGTCAGAATTATATTTTGAAATTTTGCATAAAACTTTTTAAGAAGCAAAATAAATTTACAAAAATATTATACACTCACCATGACAACCTGTAAATGCACGTTGTTGTGTTATCTTGACATTATATTGCTTTTTTTATTTTATTCAGACACAACATCTCGGATATAAGCCAAAAACCGGCGGGCTGTATGAAAGTACAGTCCGCCGGTTTTTCAGGGTAATTGATTTAGTCTACAGGAATGTTTATGAATTTTTTAGAAGATTTCTCCTCTGCGCCGTTTGATAACCAGCGCGGCCAGCATCAGGGAAACAGCTGCTGCGGCTGCCCAAATCCAGATAACCGTATTGTCACCGGTTGTGGGAGCTTTGTCTGCACTGCTGCTACCACTGTCATTCTTATCCGAGCTGCCGGAAGAGGTACCGTTGTCGGTGTTTCCATCGTCCTTGCCGTCATCGGGCTTCGTGGTATCACCGTCATCATTTGCACTCAGGTTTTCAATGGCAGCTTCCAGCTCTTCCACAGCCTCATCCACCACTGCCTGGTCATCTTCACTCAGGGTTTCGTCTGCCAGAACTGCCTTCGCATTCTGGAAGGCTGCTGTAAATACTGCTACGCTTTCTGCTGTGTAGCCGCTCAAATCCATTTCTTCTGATTTGTTTACCAAATCCTCCAAAATCGACTTGTCTGCCTTGAAACGCTGGGCCAAAATGGCGTTCAGCAATGCTTCG
>DYBQ01000073.1:0-4074 GCA_019418545.1 Clostridiales bacterium
AGCAGATGGTGCAGGCGGTTTTGAATCTGGATGCACAGCTTGTCAAAATTGGGGAAGAGGAGCCCTTGCGTAAGCTGGCCGTAAGGCAGGCAGCCGAAAGGGTGTGGCAGGAAAGCGTCCGCAAAGCCCTGGAAAGCATGGATATTGAAGAGCTAAACCGGCAAAAGCTGGGGCTGCGGCTGTCGGTGCTGCGGGAAGCGGGCATTGAGAACATTTGGCAGGTTTCCCAAATGTCTTTGGTGCAGCTTACAGATTTGGACGGCATTGGGGAGCAGTCGGCCAAAAAGATTCGGGAGATTTCCACCGCCATTTATCAGAGTGTGCAAAAAACCACGGGTATTCGCCTGTCGCCTGACAACAGAACACCGGCAGCGGATGACGCAATCCAAAAGCTATATGTTTATTGTAAGGCAAAAGAGCTGGAAAAAGAAAGCCGGAAGCTGATTGACTCCTGCCATGCAGAAATTTACCGCCGGGCGCCTTCCGCAAAAAAAGCCGGAGGAAGGTTTTCCTGGTTCTTTTCGTCCTCTGCACAAAAAAGCCAGGCCATGGAGGATGCAGCCTATTTTGAAGAGCTGTTTACCGGGGCATATTATACCCAGGGACAGCAATTTTGGCAGCAGTATCAAAAGTATCAAACAGCCAGTGTCCAGGAAGGCTGGCAGGACTTTTCCAAAAACGCACCAGCCTATTATGCGGTGCTGGAAGAAATCGACAAAGACCGGTTTCAAATGGGAAAGGACTCGGAGGATATCCCCGAGTCTCTGGCAGAAAAAATCCGGCAGACACCCCTCGATTTGCAGGCCCTCCGGTGTACGCTCCGGCAGTATCAGCGGTTCGGCGTGCAATACATTGTCTGTCAGGAAAATGTGCTGCTGGGAGATGAAATGGGCTTGGGAAAAACCATCCAGGCCATTGGCGCCATGGCAGCCCTCAGCGCGGCAGGAGGCACCCATTTTATGGTGGTTTGCCCGGCCAGCGTGCTGATTAACTGGTGCCGGGAAATTGAAAAGCACAGCACCCTTCAGGTCACCAAAATTCACGGCGGAGATGAAGAAGCTTGCTATAACTGGCGCATCCATGGCGGGGTGGCCGTTACGACCTATGAGTCCATCAGCCGTTTTACTGTGCCTGAAAAGTTCAGGATTTCCATGCTGATTGCCGACGAAGCCCATTATGTCAAAAACCCGTCGGCCATCCGTACCAAGGCGCTGCTTTCCCTGCGGAAAAGGGCGGAGCGGGTGCTGTTTATGACGGGTACCCCTCTGGAAAACCGGGTGGACGAAATGTGCTTTCTCGTCAATTGCTTACAGCCTGACATTGCCAAACAGCTGGAAGGGATGAAGTTCCTTTCGGCTGCGCCTCAGTTCCGGCAAACGCTGGCGCCGGTGTATTTGCGCAGAACAAGGGAGGACGTGCTGCAGGAGCTGCCGGAGCTGGTGGAAAAAGAGGACTGGTGCCCGCTGGAAGACCGGGAAAAGAAGGCATACCGGCAGGCGGTGTTTGCGCGGAATTTTATGGAAATGCGGCAGGTATCCTGGCAGGTGGAGGAGCCGGAAAAAAATTCCTCCAAGGCCAAGCGGCTTTTGGAAATCTGTCAGCTTGCCAAGGAAGAAAACCGGAAAATCATCGTGTTCTCGTTTTTCCTGCACACCCTGCAAACGGTGGCCGGGCTGCTGGGGGACCGGTGTATGGAGGTAATTACCGGAGCGGTGCCGCCCGCCCGGCGGCAGGAAATTTTGGACGAATTCGACCGGGCAGAGAGCGGGGCGGTGCTGGTGTGCCAAATCCAGGCAGGGGGTACCGGGCTGAACATCCAGGCAGCCAGCGTGGTGGTGTTCTGCGAGCCCCAGTGGAAGCCTTCCATTGAAAACCAGGCCATTTCCCGAGCCTATCGGATGGGGCAGGTGCGAAGTGTGCTGGTGCGCCGTTTGCTGTGCGAGGACTGTGTGGACGAGCAGATGGTGGAGCTGTTAAAGCAGAAGCAGGCCCTGTTTGACCAGTTTGCCGACGAATCGGTGATAGGCGAGGAAAGCCTGCAAGGGGAAGGGCAGCAGGTGATTACCCACTTGATTGACGAAGAGATTGCCCGTCTCCAGAAGCAGGATGCCACAGGCGGTAAAGCCCATGGAGAAGGGGCGGGACAGGCTGGGCAGGAGACATAAAACCCTTCCCACAAAAGCCAAAACAGAGAATACACAGAAAAACCCAGCCAGACAGGAAACCCTGTCTGGCTGGGTTTTTTGTCCCCTTGCGGGGAGCGGGGTACGTCAAGGACAGTCGGTTTGACTCGGAAGATGTCCTAAGTAATTGACCCCTTGCGGGGTGTGGGGTGCGTCCTAATTGGAAACGTAGGCGGTTTGCCCGTTTGTTCGTTACCGTCCCCTTGCGGGGAGTGGGGTGCATCCCGGAACTTGCAAAGATTGTGCAATATTTATTTGGTTATCGTCCCCTTGCGGGGAGTGGGGTGCGTCTCTACGGCAAAAGCTTAACCCATGGACATGAGCAGTTATCGTCCCCTTGCGGGGAGTGGGGTGCGTCGGTCCAGACATGAGGAGCTTGGCTCCGCAAAGACGTTATCGTCCCCTTGCGGGGTGTGGGGTGCATCGACAAAGAAATTCAAGAGCTGCAAAAAGCCATTGTTATCGTCCCCTTGCGGGGTGTGGGGTGCGTCCACAAACCTGACGGAAACCACCCTCAAAACGCTGCCCCTTTTCTACAGAATACCAGATTTTTTGCGGTTATGCAAGGGGGAAGGGGAAGATTATGGAAGGTTATTTTTAAAATATTCCTGTTGTTTTATATATCGGGCTTTCAATTTTAAATAGCGCCGGCGGCAACGGATAAACAAAGGCAGCCATATGAACAGAAACACTCCTGCAAAAACAATTTCTACTATCCAGTAACCGCGCCCTATCTCCTGTTGACGGCGCATAGCCTCTTCTTCGCTTACCAGTACATTCTCCTGTGTGCGAATTGTAGCAATACTATCCTTAAAAAACCAGGGGTAGTACTGTATACTCAAAACATCCCCAGCAGAAACTTCCTCCAAATCTAGGTCATAAGGGTCGTGAAATTCTTTCCCATCGGTACTGAATATATAATGGACTTTACGAGAGGAAACACTTCTATAGCCAAACGTAAAGCTTGTTATATACTCATCATGACTGTAAATAATCTCTGTTTTTTTCCAAGACGAGGGATTTTGTACAAAAACTTGAGTAATACATGCAGTAAGAAAAAATAGACTAAGTAATAGGAGTATTCCCCCCATCCCTATCCATATCGGTTGACTGGATTTTCTGCTTTTATATTCCCGGCTGTGAATTCTTTTTTCTCCCGGCGGCAGTTTTTTTGCTTTCTTTTTCATTAAACGCTCTCCTAGCAAAAAAGCGGACATTCCCATGGAACATCCGCTTTTCAAGTTTATTTACACATCCAGCAGGGTAATGCAGTGACGGGGACAAGCCTCCGTACATTTGCCGCAGCCGGTACACTTTACCGGGTCCACCGTGGCGTGGAAGTTTTCCACCTTCACTGCGCCAAATTCGCAAACCTTCACGCACTTCATGCAGCCAATGCAGCCCACCTTGCACACCTTGGTGGTGGCAGCACCCTTGTCGCAGTTAGCGCAGCGGACAACTGCCTGCTTTTTGAGAGGGACAAAGCTGATGAGCCCCTTGGGGCAGGCCGCCACACACTGGCCGCAGCCCTTGCATTTTTCCGGGTTGATGCTGGCCACCCCGTTGCACACGGTAATGGCGTCATACTGGCAGGCTTTCATACAGTCGCCCAGCCCCATGCAGCCAAACCGGCAGGAAGTAATGCCGCCAGCCAGCTGGGCAGCAGCGGCGCAGCCGATAATGCCGTCATATTCCATTTTGTCGGTGGTGTTGTCATAGCTGCCCATGCAGTGAACCAGCGCGGTTTTATACTCCACTTCCACATCGCCGGAGCCCAGCAGCTCGGCAATGGCTTTGGCGGTTTCCGCGCCGCCGGGAGAACATAAACCGGGCTTGGCTTCGCCTTTGGAGAGAGCAGCCGCATAGCCGCTGCATCCGGAATAACCGCAGG
>DYBQ01000073.1:4084-12154 GCA_019418545.1 Clostridiales bacterium
TCTCTGGGGACTGCCATGACAATAGAAGCAATGGCCAGAATCAATCCGGCCAGCAGGCCAATGCCCGCCACAATGAGAATCGGCAATAAGATTTCGTTCATAATCCCGCTCCTTTCTCTCAGCCCAGCATACCTTCCACCAGGCCGTTAAAGCCCAGGAAGGACACCGCCACCAGAGAAGCGGCGATCAGGGTAATGGGAAGGCCCCGCAGCGTTTTGGGAATGTCGCACAGCTCCAGCCGTTCCCGGACGCCGGCAAACAGCACCATAGCCACCAAAAAGCCGATGCCTGCGCCAAAAGCGTTGACCAGCGACTGGACATAGCCGAAGGTGGGGTCGGCAGCGCCCTTTTCCAGCACCAGCATGGTAACGCCCAGCACAGCGCAGTTGGTGGTAATCAGCGGCAGATATACGCCCAGGGAGTTATACAGCGGGGGCATATATTTCCGCAGGGTAATTTCCAGCAGCTGTACCAGCGCGGCAATAATCAAAATAAACACGATGGTTTGCAGATAGGCAAGGCCGGAGGGCACCAGCAGATAGGTGTAAATGGGCCAGGTAACAGCCGTAGCCAGCACCATGACTACCGTTACGGCCAAGCTCATGCCTGTGGCGGTGTTCAGCTTTTTGGAAACGCCCAAAAACGGGCAGATACCCAAAAATTTATTTAGAATGTAGTTTTCCGTCAAAATGGCGGCAAGGAAGATGGCAACTAAACTTTTCAGCATGGCTTATTTGCCCTCCTTTCGATTGCAGTCCTTTTCCTGTGCCATAAGCTTGGTGCAGGAAGCAGCCAGCGGGCAGGAAGCGCAGCCCAGCTCGGCGGGCTTTTGTCCCTTGCCCTCAGAAATCCGGTTTGCCAGTGCAATCAGCATACCGAACACAAAGAAGCCTCCGGGAGGCAGGATGAAAATGATAATCGGCGGCATAAATCCGGCGGTAATCGGAATCCCGAACACCGTGCCTGCGCCCAGCAGCTCGCGGATAATGCCCATCATCAAAAGGGCAACCGTAAAGCCCACGCCCATGCCCAAACCGTCCAGGATGGAGGGCAGGACTTTATTCTTGTTGGCATACATTTCGGCACGGCCCAGAATGATGCAGTTTACCACAATCAAGGGCAGGAAAATACCCAAAGATTCATCCAGTGCCGGGGAATAGGCCTGAATGAGCAGCTGTACGATGGTAACAAAGGCAGCGATAATGGTGATATAGGCCGGAATCCGCACCTTGTCGGGAATCACCTTCCGCAAAGCGGAGATGACGGCATTGGAACACACCAACACAAAGGTGGTGGCAGCGCCCATGCCAATGGCGTTGCTGGCGGCCGTGGTGACGGCCAGTGTGGCACAGGTGCCCAGCATCAGGCGGAGCACGGGGTTTTCCTTAATAATGCCTTTGGAAAATTCCTGAAACAGGCTCTTTGCCATTTATGCTCCCTCCTTTATTTCGTTATATTGGCTAATAGCTTCGTTAACGGCATTGGTCACAGCCGTACTGGTAATGGTAGCGCCGGTCATGGCAGAGATTTCGCCTTCTCCGGCGGTGGACTTGGTTACAGCAAAACCGTTTTCGGGCACAGCCTGTTTAAACTGGTCCCGGAAGCTCTCTTTCTCGGCGTTGGCGCCAAGACCGGGGGTTTCATTTTGTTCCAGAATCACAACGCCGGTAACCTGTCCTTCGGTGCTAATACCGGTCATGACCTGTACATCGCCGCCATAGCCCTTGGCAGAGGTGACAAACACATATCCGGCCACATCACTGCCAGTTTTGCCGATAGCATAGCCGTCGGCCTCTTCAAAGCTGTCGGCATCGGGGAGCACCTGCTTGCGGGATTCCTGCTCGGTAATCACCTTTTGCTGGGCGATGGTATCGGCGGTGAGCATGTTGGTTCCAGCCAGAGCCGCCGTTGCCAGCAGGCAGATAACACAGAGAATCAGGGCAGGCTTTAACACTTCTTTCAGTTTCATTTTACGCCGTCCCCCTTTCTGCTTCCAAAGGGCTTGGGCAGGGATACCCGCTCAATAAGGGGCACCAGAATATTCATGAGGACAATGGAATAGGAAACGCCCTCGGGCAAGGATGCAAACATACGGATGAGCATGGTGAACAATCCGCAGCCGATGGCATAGATAATGCGTCCATTGCGGCTGATGGGGCTGGTGGTGTAGTCGGTGGCCATAAAGAAAGCGCCAATCATCAAACCGCCGGTGAGCAAATCTACCAGCGGGTCACGGCCAGCAATGAGAGAAATGACAGTCACAGTGGCCAGATAAGTAACGGGAATTACCGGGCTAATCACACGGCGGAGGATGAGATACACGCCGCCCAGAATCAGCGCTAAAGCGCAGGTTTCGCCCAGGCAGCCGCCGGTGCTGCCAAGGAACAAATCCATGTAGGAGAAGCTGAACTCTCCCCCCTGCTTGAGCACAGCCAACGGGGTAGCAGTGGTGGTAGCATCGGTGCCGTTCAGCCATCCGAAAGCCGGGGTCCAGCTGCTCATGTCCGCCGGGAAGGAATTCATGAGGATGATACGGGCAGTAAGTGCCGGGTTCACAAAGTTCTGGCCAATGCCGCCGAACATCTGCTTGACTACGACAATAGCCACCACGCCGCCGAATACCGCCATCAGGGGGTTCAGGGAGACGGGCAGGTTAAAGGCCAGCAACAAACCGGTAACGATGCAGGAAAGGTCCGGCACCGTGTTGTCCCGCTTCATCACTTTCCGGCTAATGTATTCACTGAGCACACAGGAAAGCACCGTTACTGCCACCAGAATCAGGGCACGGGGGCCGAAAAACACAAAGGAAGCGATGAGGGCAGGACATAGTGCAATAATCACATCCAGCATAATGCGCTGGGTGGAAGCGCCGCTGCGAAGGTGCGGCGAAGATGAGACAATGAGTTTCTCCATCAGCGTTTCCCTCCTGCTTTTTTCACATAGGATTTTCCAAGACGAATGGACTGAACCAGTCTGCGGTTAGCCGGGCAGTTAAAGGCGCAGCTGCCGCACTCCATGCAGGTCATAATGCCCCGCTTTTGCAGCTCTTCCACATCTTTTTTCGCGGTGTACTGCTCAAGCAGCGTGGGCACCAGCAGCATGGGGCAGCTCTGCACACAGCGGCCGCAGCGGATACAGGCAGAAGGCTCCTGCAAACGGGCTTCCTTTTCACCAAAGGCCAGAATGGCGTTGTTCTGCTTCAAAATCGGCAGGGAATCGTCGGTAAGGGCAATGCCCATCATGGGGCCGCCCATAAGCATCTTTTTGGGAGGCTGGGCATAGCCGCCGCAGAACTCCACCACTTCGGAAATCCGGGTGCCGATGGGAACCAGCACGTTTTTCGGGTCTTTGATAGCGGTGCCGTCAAAGGTAACGCGCTTTCTCACCAAGGGCATACCGGTGCGCAGATAGTCCGCCAAAAATGCAATGGAGGTGATATTCATCACCAAACAGCCCACATCGGCGGGCAGCTTACCGGTGGGAACCCGGCGACCGGTGCAAGCCTGGACCAGCACTTTTTCCGCGCCTTGCGGGTAGCGGGATTTGAGGGTCAGCACCCGGACATGGTTTTCCGGGTCACGCTTGTCGTCATAGGCGATTTTGGAGAGAATCCCAATCACATCGGGCTTGTTATTCTCCACTGCAATAATCACCCGCTCCACGCCGAGAATTTTTTTGACTGCATATACGCCGTCCAGCACAGAGCCGGAGTTTTCCAGCGCTTCCCTGTGGTCGGCAGTGACATAGGGCTCACATTCTGCAGCGTTGATAATCAGGGTGTCGATTTTCCCCGGTGCGTTGAGCTTGACATGAGCGGGAAAGCCTGCGCCGCCCAAGCCTACCAGACCGGAAGCCCGGACTGCTGCGGTAAAGTCTTCCAGACTATCGACCTTTGGCGGCTGAATCGAGGGGTCAGCTTCCATCAGGCCATCGGAATCGATGACCACTGCATCGGATATCTGCCCGCCGGGCAGCATAATTTGCTGTACAGCGGAAACGGTGCCCGAAACGCTGGCATGAATAGGGGCGCTGACATAGGCGTCAGCGTCGCCAATTTTTTGTCCCAGATACACATGGTCGCCTTTCTTCACCAGCACCTTACAGGGAGCGCCGATATGCTGCTGCATAGGGATAACTACCTGTTTGGGAGTGGGAAGAACGACTGTGGGAATCTGGCTTGTGTTTTTGTGATGGGGTACCCGTGCCCCGCCGTGGGTGCGGAAGGGCTTTTTGGGAAACGAGAGTTCCATCCAATCCTTTCCTCCTTTTTTCTAAAAAGGGCGGTTGCCCGCCATGTTTTTATATTCACACAGACGGGTTTCGCCTGTGGGGAACACATTTTGCAGTGTTATGGAATATGATAATAGCAATCCAACTCCCATTTCAAGGGATTTTCTTCGATATATTGCCAAACTTGCCGGTATTCTGTCTGGCTGCGGATGATATGGTCATGGAAAGATTTCTGCCATATGGAAAATCCTATCTGTTTGGAAACCCAACGCTTCATCTGTCCAATGATGGTGGATATAGTAGGGGCGGATATCATCCGCCCGTTATGATTTTGCTGAATTGCTACCATGATATGAATATGATTGGGCATGATGCAATAATGGTCGATTGCTATACCAGGGTAATACTTTGGAATTGATTGTATTGCTGTTTCTGTAATCCGACCATATTCGGATAAAGGCAATGGAGTATCCGGGCGGATACTATCCGCCCCTACATTTTTTCTCCAAAACCATTCATAGCGATTTTGGGTACAAACGGTAATAAAATAAACACCGTTCTGGGCATAATCATACCCCTGCAGCCGAATGGGTTTGCGGGTTTGCAGCTCCATTTTTTTACCTTCTCCGCAATTTCTCAAGTGGGGGCAGCAGAACCCCCAGCGCAAAACCGGTGAGAATGCCGGAAGCGGTACCAAGCAGCACCAGAATCGGCGCATAATAGAGCACCGCAGAAGAAGTTAGCAGACAGGCAATCATCAGCTGAGCAGCATTGTGAGCCAAAGCTCCCGCCGCACTGGCTCCCAGCAGGCCAAAATGCAGCTTTTTCAGCAGCAGCCAAACAATCAGGGTGCTGAAAAGCCCGCCGGCTGTGCTCATCAGTCCGGCAGTAATGCCTCGGGTGAGAAAAGCGAACAGGCCTTTGATTAGTGCCACCGCCATGGCGGGGAAAAAACCCACACATCCGGCAGCATACATGCTCACAATGTTGGAAAGTCCCAGCTTTGCCCCGGGCGGCATTCCCGGAACCGGCGGCAGCAGGTTTTCAAGCAGAGAAAGAACCACTGCCAGCGCTGCCAAAATCCCAGTGAAGGCGACAAATTTTGCAGAAGATTTCATATGCGCCCTCCTATCCCGTCATGCCGTCCACGCTGGATTCGCTTTTGCCTACAATCCGCACGGCAACCCGGGCAGGCAGGCACACGGCGCTCTGTCCCGGACGGGTGAGAACACCTGTGTTCACGCAAATCTGGTCGGGACAATCGGAGTGAATAATGGACACCTGCCCTGGCTCCAACAGTACCGTCACGGAAATTTCGCCATCCAGTACCAATGTTTCTGGCTGGGTAATGCTGTTAAGTTCTACCCGCCGGACTTCCTTTCCGTCCTGCTCAATCACTGCCACCGGTGCGCCGGATTTGGGAATCCATTGCCAGAAACCCACACCGGCCAGCACGGCAGCCAGCAGAAAAATCAGCAAATCCCGCTTTTGGAATAGCGGGAACTGGCTCTTCACAGGGATTGCCGGGAGACGGTGTAGCTTGTGCTGATGGGCTCAAAGTCCAAATCCCCGGCAATGGTGATATGATGTTCTTCATCAATAAATAAAGCAGAAGCGCCCAGTTCTTTTAAAACTGGCAGACTGTCCTCGATTCCAAGGACAAAGCAGGCCGTTGCCAGCGCATCACTGATGGCTCCGCTCTCGTGAACCACGGTAACGGAAACCAGCCCACTCTCTGCGGGATAACCGGTTTTGGCGTCCAGCAGGTGGTGATAGGTCACTCCGTCTTCGGTAAAGGTCTTTTCATAGCTTCCAGAAGTGGAGATGCATCCGTTTTCCAGCGAAATAACCCCCACACCATCGGAAAGCTTGCCTTCCGGGTCCCGGACTGAAACGCGCCAATCAGTCCCGTCCGGCTTGTTTCCATAGACTCCCACACTGCCGCCTACAGCAATAATGCCGCCGCTGATGCCGGAGTTTTGATAGACTTCCAAGGCAGCGTCACAGGCAGCCCCTTTGCCAATTCCTCCAAGGTCCACGCCGTTTCCATGATTCCGCAGAGAAGCGGTGTTGTCTTCTGTGTTGATACGAAGAAATTCATATCCCACAAAGGGCAGAAATTCCTGGATTTTGTCATCGCCGGGAAACGTCGGCTCGTCAGAATCAAAATTCCACAAAGAGCTGATGGGTAATACAGTAGGGTCATAGGCTCCCCCAGTGGCTTTTGCGACAGAAAGTGTCTGCTCCAATACGTCAATCGTGCGTTCATCCAGTTCCAGCCATTCGGTACCGGCTGCACTGTTCAATTTTTCAATATCAGAGTCCGGTACCCGCCAGGAAATCAGGTTTTCCAGCTCGGTAATAGCCGAAGAGGCTTCCGTAGCAGTATCCTCCGCTGTACTTCCATACAAGGTTTGCTGGACATAGGAGCCCATAGCCCACGCGGTTGCTTCATACCCCTGAGAGCTTTGGGGATAGAGCAAAAAACCGGCAAGAATGGCAGCCAAAAGCAGAACGCCGGCAGCCGCAACAACCGTCCATTTTCGAATATCGGAGAGAGAAAAGGTGTGTTTCATAGGACCTCCCAACGCTTTAGAAAAACACTGTCAGAAAAGAGCCAATCAAATGGAGATAAGCCCAGTGCTGCAGACAGCACGAAATCAGTATACCACAGTTTTTTCTGTAAGAAAAGAATATTTCCCAAAGGATTATTCTGGTTTTTTTGCCCTGTTTATGGTACTATGATAGTACAGGAAAAAAGGCTTTGCCCTGTTTTTTAAATTGATGGAAAGGATGTGCGCATATATGCCTGATATTGTGGCTCTCGGCGAACTTCTGGTTGATTTTGTACATAAAGGAAATAATGAATATGGATATCCAATCATGCATGGGAATCCCGGAGGGGCACCGTGTAATTTTCTCCGTGCAGCAGCATGTTGTGGAGCCAGTACCGGCTTTATTGGGAAGGTTGGCGACGATGCCTTTGGGCATATGCTGGTTCGCACATTGGATGAATATGGCATTGATACCCACGGAATTACCATAGATTCCCGTTATTTTACTACACTGGCGTTTGTCACATTGGACGAATTCGGTGACAGAACGTTCTCCTTTGCCCGAAAGCCCGGCGCTGACATGATGCTGGAAAAAGAAGATTTGCGGTACAGCCTTCTTCGCAGTGCCAAGGTGTTCCATTTTGGAAGCCTCTCTTTAACGGACGAGCCCTCCCGCAGCACCACACAGGAAGCTGTGCGGATTGCACGGGAATCCGGTGCGCTGATTACCTTTGACCCCAACTACCGGGCTCCCTTGTGGAAAAGCGAGAGTGAAGCGGCGGAGCAGATGCTGTGGGGCGTAAAACATGCAGATGTAGTAAAAATCAGCGAAGAAGAAATGAAGCTGCTGCTTAACGAAACTCCGGAAGAGGGCGCACGGCGGCTGGTAGAAAAGTTTGGCGTAAAGCTGGTGCTGGCGACGATGGGCAAAAAGGGCGTATATTTTGCCAACAAAAACGCCAGCGGCCTGGTGTTTGCCTTTACGGATTTGAAAACAGTGGATACCACCGGAGCGGGCGATATTTTTGGCGGCAGCGCCGTGTATAAGGTGATGGAAAGCGGCAAAAAGCCGGAAGAACTGAGCTGTGAGGAGCTGACAGAGATTTGCCGGTTTGCCAATGCCATGGCAGGGATTTCTACCACCCGGCTCGGAGGGCTTCCCAGTGTGCCCAAGCGGTATGAGGCGGAAGATTATTTGAAAAAGCAGGCACGATGATAAAAGCCATAACCCAAAGATAATAATAACCATAAAAAGGCCCGCCTCAGAGTCTGTCTCTTATACACA
>DYBQ01000074.1 GCA_019418545.1 Clostridiales bacterium
ACAAATGCCATCCACTTGTTGTTCCCAGCCAGTAATAGCTGTCCTCCGATTCGCACATCGTCCCATAATATTGATTAAAATAATACTGCTGGTCCGTCCCCATAATATAGTCTTCTCCCAAATCTTCTTCCGGCGGTGAACTATTACACCCCGCCGTCAAAAGCAGAATGGGGAGCAGCAGCATGGCTATCAGTTTTTTCATATTCCACGCCTCCTTTTTTCAAACAGGCTCTTTAAGAAGAAGGTTCTCCGCTAAGAAACAACTCGCCCTGCAAATCTTCTTCGTCCAGCCGGGTCAAGTCAACTGCCCAAATATCATACACATCTCCTTCTCCTTTTTTCTGATAAAAATAATACTGCTCGTTTATGCCAATTGGATTTATTGCATCTTCTCCCAAATTGATTTCCCGTATAAATTTATAATCTGTATCATAAATCCGAACAGCTCTATCCTCCGGTTCTGCTTGGCCAATAGAAATATCCATGTCATTATCACTGACCAGATAGGTACCGTTGCAGAACATGGTTCCCATAGATGGCAAGTCAAGCTCTTTCTCTACATTTCCATCCAAATCTGTCTGATACACTTTTTTATCAGGCGGCAGACCTTCCGTAGCTCCTACCAAGTGGTCTCCCACTACCGGAATCGATGAACCGGTAATACTTATCTCTGGCACATAGACAGATTTGTCCTGAATATTATACACCTGAAATCCGGGAACTTTTTCTGATGTAATCAACATATATATCCGGTTTCCATAGGCAAACATAGCGTTGATTTGACACGGCTTCTCCGTTTCTTCCCAAATAATTTCCGGTTTCTGAGAGGGATTATCAAGTGGTACTCGCACAACCTCACACTTACATCCTTCTATCAACTCTGGGTTATCCTTATATTCAGATTCAAGTAAATAAAAGAAATCCGAAAACGTCATATAGAGATATCCACGATGAACTATCATGGTTCCCAAATGCTGCTTTGAGCGATAAATTTCCTTTCGGGTTGAACCAGTGGTATCCAGTTCATATATCACACAATAGTCTTCCCCTAAGTTTTCTCCATCAATTAATGCATCAATATATATTTTGCCTTTATAATAATTAATCATCCAACATCCAGGAAAATAGGCATTACACTCCATTTGCCGAGTGTAATCGTCTTCTTTATCATGAAGACAATCCGGCTTGTTGCACATGATAGCAGTCTCTCCAGTTTCCTTGTCTTTCATATACAGACACCAGTTGCTTTGTAAACAGTAATAGCTGTTTTCTGATTCACATATACATCCCAATATCGGACTGAAATAATACTGCTGGTCCGTCCCCATAATATAAGCTTCTCCCAAATCCTCTTCCGGCAGTGAGCTATTACACCCCGCCAAAAGCAGAATGGGGAGCAGCAATGCTATCAGTTTTCGCATGAAACCGCCCCCTTTCTGGCAGATATTTTATATCAATAGGAAGTGATAGGAAGGAACAACTCGCCCTGCAAATCTTCTTCGTCCAACCGGCTTAAATCAACCGCCCAAATATCGTATCCTTCTCCACCATCACTGTTCAGATAGAAATAATATTGCTCGTTCAGCCCAATTTCAAAAAGAACATCTTCTCCCAGATTCACTTCCCGGATAAAACGATAGTCCTCATCATAAACCCGGATGGCTCTATCCTCCGATTTTGTCTGACCTATTGATATTTCCAAATCATTATCGCTGACAAGATAAGTCCCATTCCAGAACATGGTACCCATAGATGGCAAATCAGCCTCTTCCTCCACATTTCCGTCCATATCCGTCTGATATACCTTTTTATCGGGAGGCAATCCTTCTGTGGCTCCTACCAGATGACCGTCCCATACTGGAGTGCTGCCGCCAGCAAGGGGGATTTCCGGCACATAGATTGATTTGTCCTGAATATTATACACCTGAAATCCAGGGACTTTTTCTGATATAATCGACAGGTATACCCGATTCCCATAGGCAAATATAGCGTTAATTTGGCACGGCTTTTCCGTTTCCTTCCAAATGGTCTCCTGCTGAGAGGGATTATTAAGAGGAATCCGTTTTACCTCGCATTTACAGCCTTCTATCAGTTCTGGCTTATCTTTATATTGCTCTTCATACAGTTCATAGAAATCTGAAAATGCCACATAGAGATAGCCACGGTGGGTAATCATGGCTCCCAAATCCTCTTCTGAACGATAAATTTCTTTCCTAGTCGAACCGCTGGTATCGACTTCATAAATGACTTGGTAGGACGTCCCGTCTAACGCATTCTCTTTAAAAACTGTAGCGTGGATATAAAGTTTTCCATGATAATAGGCCATGCCTAGGCATCCGGGAAAATAGGCGTTGCATTCCATTTTGCGATTAGAATCTTGCTCTTTTTCGTGAAGACAGTCTGGCTTGTTGCACATGATAGTGGTCTCACCGGTTTTTTTATCTTTCATGCACAAATGCCATCCACTTGTTGTTCCCAGCCAGTAATAGCTGTCCTCCGATTCGCATATATTCCCATAATTAGGATAAAAGTAATACTGTTGGTCCGTCCCCATAATATAGTCTTCTCCCAAATCTTCTTCCGGCGGTGAGCTATTACACCCCGCCGCCAAAAGCAGAATGGGAAGCAGCAGCATGGCTATCATTTTTTTCATACTTCTTATCCCCTTTCCCTGAAGAACAGGGCTTCCATTCCAGCCGCTGTTGGAATGGAAGCCTTGTCAGCACAATATATGAGATTTACATTTTAATCATAATAATAATTTCTGGCTGTAAAATCATACCAACTTGAATCGCTACTTATAGCACGATGATGTGAATAACAGTAGCCAGAAGGATAATATCTTTCAGACTCGCATTTCATCATAACGGTAATACTGGTTCTCGGATTATTAGAGTCTGTTGTTTGTCTTTCACGTCTATATCTATTATTTGCGATATCTCTACATGTATAATTGAGTGTAACCACCAATGTAACAGGAGAACCAGCCCTAGTCGTAGCCGTTGCATCGTATTTACTTATGCTATTACTTCCTGAGCAGCCAATGCTGCCTCCCAGAGTGCCCGTTACACTTGTTGCCGAAGCCGGGAAAGCCGCAGTGGAAAGGATGGACACCATTGCTAATAAAAGGGCACCTGCTTTTTTTAAAGATTTCTTCATAATTTTCTTTTGTTCATCCTGTAAAGCCAGAACAAACTCTCCTTTCTAAAAAAATATTATGATGCAGCTTGATTGTTATGGAAGGGTCTTTCATCTCTTTTCTTTCCTCAAATTTAACAAAAAGCTGCTTTCGCTCAAAAACATGATATGCCCCAAATCCGATACAATAACTATTAAATCTACTATAAGTATACAACATTTATTAAAAATGTCTATACCACAAACGTTAGATTTCGATATAAAAACAACCAATTTTACTAATATATTTTAGGTGTATTTCCCAATATCAAATATATTTTATCTGTATACTCCTTATAACGACCCTATTTTTGCGATTATTTTTCAAAAACTAAATATTATAAATTATATATTTCCAACTTTATCAAAATCAATTTGCCCCATAGTTTTCGCAACCAATTTAAAATAACTGAAACTCATCTTCTTTTGCGTATTTTGGCTGTTTCTGCAAAAAAAGCGGCGCAGTTTTCACTGCACCGCTCCGTTTCATTTTCTAGCCGATTCCATGAAAAATGAAACTGTTTTTATAAAATTGCAACTTTCAAACTTTTAGAATTCTTCCATAGAGGGAGAAAATGCAGGCAATTATTCCTCCACATGTGCCTTACGGCGAAGCATAACTACCAGTGCCAAGCCAGCAGCAACTGTCAGGAATATCAGCATCATAACCGGAGTGCTGTCGCCTGTTGCAGGTGCCTGGGGCTTGCTGGTGTTTTCATTGCCGGAAGGCTTGGTGGTGGAAGTGTCGTCCTTTCCGTCATCAGGCTCGGTGGCATCCGCACTCAGGTTTTCAATGGCTGCGTTCAGCTGGGAAACAGCCTGGTCCACCACGGCCTGGTCATCCTCGCTCAGCGTTTCGTCTGCCAGCACCAGGTTGGCATTGTACAGCGCTGCACGGAATACGGCTACACTTTCCAAGGTATAGCTGCTTACGTCAATTTTGTTGGCTTTGTCAATCAAATCTTGCAGAATGGACTTGTCGGCATTAAACCGCTGCGCCATAATAGCATTCAGCAGAGCTTCGGCTGCAGGCTCAATGTCCTCTTCCATGGCATCGCCATCATCATAAACATCCTTGGCCTTTTCCAAAGCATCTACCAGCTGCTGCCAGTTATCCTGTACATACTTATCAGCGTTTGCCATCATGTCGTCGGCCTTGGCAATCAGCTGCTCCAGCATGGTCTTGTCGCCCTGCACGAGTCCCAGACCCCAAATGCCGTTCAGCAGGTTATCCCATGCGGTGTTCACTTCTTCCTGGGTGGCCTTATTGTCATCCAGAACAGCCTTTGCTGCTGCTACTGCGTCTTCAAAGAACTTTTTAGCACTGTCGGTCACGCCTTCTGTGCTCAGAGTCAGCGCATAGTCATAGGTCTTTTGCAGCAAGGTCTTGTCAGGTGCTACATATTCTTCCAAACCAGCCAAAGCGCCCTTGATGGCCTGTACCGCTGCCTCGATTTCCTCGGCAGTGCCAGCTTCCAGCAGCTTTTTGCCAATCTCTACGGCGGCTGTATAAGCGTCATAGCTTTCGTCGGTATACAGGCTGCCATCTATGGTGTCATATTCGGCAATGGCGGCCTTCAAAGCGGTAACATCTACCAATCCAGCCAGTGCAGCCTCAAAGGCTTTGGTAGCCTCTGCCATCTCCAGCGGATGCACACGTTCGCCGGTCTTATCCTGTGCAATCAGGGCAGAAAGGGCATCGCTGCTCTCAATCAAAGCGGAATAGCTGGCCGTGGTATAATTTTCTGCAACTATATTGTCCAGTTTTCTCAGTGCAATTTCCGCCAGCTCACGGTTGCGGATGGAATACTCCAGCGCATCCTGCGTCTGCATTACAGCGGTCTTCAGCTCTTCGGCTGTCTCGACATCCAGATTGTCCGGGTTCTCCAGTGCCTTTTTCAGGTTATTCACGGCTTCACTATAGTCGGCAAAAGTGGCAGCAGAATACAGATTTTCTTCGTTAGTCAGTGCTTCGTCCACCAGCTTTTGCAGTTCGTCCAAATTGGAAGCCTTATTCTTAGCATTGCTGCGGGCAGCTTTGAGCATACCCAGTGCAGAATCAACAGTTTCCTGGCTGACATAGGAATTATCCATAATTTCCTGGGCAATGGTTTCCGCCTTCTTATAAGCGGCGATACTGTCGGTTGTCCAGTTTTCATCTGCGCCCTTGTCAAGTTCTGCCTGAAGCTCTGCCTTATCGGCAGCGGTAACAGGCGATGCCGATGTTTGAAGTTCCGCAATTTCGGGAACAATTTCGCCCCAGCTGACTGTAATGGACTCCAATGTCTTACCTTCGGGAAGCACAAACTCGGTGATGGACTGGTTCAAGGTACCCAGCACCATTTTGTCAGATTCACCCACAAAGGCGGCTTCCACTTTGGCGTTGGAAACAGCACCCAGCTGCACCAGGCGAACTGTACGCAGACCCTGAGGCTCAGAAATCCGATAGGTAAAGGAGCTGTTCTGCTCGGAAGATTGGAAAGTAGTGGCAAAATCCTTATCCAGCATATAGGAGGGGAGTTTCCCCTCTACTTCCACGGCTTCGGAAACCACGTCGCGGTTAGCTTCGGTGGAAATATAAACGCCGCCGTTAATTTGAATTTCACCAAAGCCCATCCATCTGTGGGAATAGGTAGTCAACGGCCGGACACGCAGATAGCGGCCGGACACATTCAAATCAGTTGCCTCGGCATACATATTGCCGGGATTCTGGCTGTCGTGAGTCAGGTAGGAAGCGGACTTGGCGGTGGTGTCATCCCACACATTTTCAAAGTCGCCGTTGCCTACCGTGAGGATTTCCGTCCAGTCGTCGCCATCGGGGTCGTTGGAAACCTCGAACACAGCGTGACGGATGTAGTTCAGGTTGGTTTCATTGATATAGTAGCGAACCTGGTTAAAGGTGATTTCCTGTCCCAAATCGAACAGAATTTGCTTTCCGGCTTCCTGCGGCCCGGTAATCATGCCAATGGTGCTCAAGTCGCCATCAAACACATTGCCTACTGTACCGGTGGTACGCATATCGGAGCCGGTGCTTTGGTTAGCAAAGTCACTGCTTACATTCTTTTTGCCAATAAAGAGGTAGTTGACGATAAAGGTGGAAAGATTGCATTCCACATCGTTTTCGGTGCTGTTGAACACACGGATATACCGGGCGTCCACACTGCTGCCAGACTCATACTCAGTCCAGGTGATGGCATTCATGGAAGTTTGCAGCTTCAGCCCCTGGGGAAGCTCGCTAACTTCAATACCGGTAATCTTCTTGATATTATCCAGCTTGATGCCAATATAGCTGCCTACAGGCAGAGTCACAGTTCCGCCAGTCAGGAAAGCCTTGCCTTCTGTATTTAGGTTGGCTTTCATGGTGGTTTCAATGTTGGTATAAAGGTGCTCGGTATCGCCTTCGGTGGCGGCTTGTTTCACCGTGAATTCGGAGAACTTGCCCCATGCTCCCCGCCGCTCCAAGTTACGGATGCGGATATAGCGGGCTCTTGTTCCATTCAGGTTGATGCTCAGCTCGTCCTTGCCGGAAGAAGCGCCGGTATAACTTTCATAGCCTTCCACAGGCGTCCAAGTTTTGTTATCGATAGAGGTTTCGATGGCATACTTCAGCAGTTTATCGCTGCCGCTGTTGCCCACTACGATTCGGGCGCTTTCCAGAGCCGTCACCTTCCCCAAATCATAGCCCAGAAAATCGTCTACCATAAAGTCATCGCCGGTGGTATTGCCGCTTCCGTCCGGGTCATACCAGACAAAGGTGTTTTCATCTCCATCATACAGGTTGGCTTCCGTCCCCTGATAAATCTGCCAGCGGTCGGTACGAATGACGGTATAGGAAATCGGAGAGGTATCTTCTTTGGATGCGATGACTCTAAACTCACCCAAACGCCACCAGACCGGCGCCAGTGTTTCGTTGCGTACACGCACCGCAGAAGTAGTTACAGCGAGGTCAAAGCTCTGGCTCTTGTCACTGGTTACATCAGCAGCTTTTTGCCACTGTCCTTCGCTGTCCAGATACTCAATCACGCCGTCCCGCATCACATCGCCAGCAGCGGAGGAACCCTGTTCCAGCACCACGCTTTCCACAAACACCGGCTCTTCAAAGGTGTAGGTAACAGCACCATCGGCGGGCAGCTTGTCCTTAAATTCGCCGGAGCTCTTGGACAGCCATACTTCCGAGCCGGCATTACTGTCTGCCAGTTTGTCAAGGGCTGCGCCATTCATATTGTCCAGATTGGTGGAGTATTCTCCGGTGATTTCCTCACTGCCGGAATCCTCCTGCTTATTGATGGTAATTTCGTGGATGTTGAGGTAAGCATCCAGCTTATTATCAGCGGTTGCTATCAAACGAATGCCCATGGCCTGGAAGTTATCGGGAAGATTCTCTTTGTTGACAACTACTTCCAGATACTGTCCCTGTGTACCGGTAAAGGTATTTTCCATACCAATCAGTTCCAAATCCTTCCATTCCTTGCCGTCTTCGGTATACTGGAGCTTGGACTGTTCAAAATGGTTTTTGCCGTTGCCCAACAAGAAACGGATGTTGTTGACAGCAATTTTCTTGTTGAACGTAACGCCCACATAATCGCCGGTATAAATCCAAACGGGGTTCCGATAGCTGAGCTGCGTACCGTCATCGCCGTCAAATACATCGTCCGTGCTGCCCACCGGATTATCCTGACGGTTGGTGATGAAGCTCTGCACAATTTTGGATGGGTCCATAATGGTTTCAGCCTGAGTGGAAATGTAGGAAGCCAGGGTGTTAATAAAGGGAACAATATGCTGTACGCCCACTTCGGCTACTTCATAATGGTCCACATACCAGAAGCTGTGGGTTTTGGAGCGGTCAAAAGCGGCCTTGCCGTTGGTATTGGCATTGATAATGCCAGCGCTGTCGTGATTCAAAACGGACTTGACGCCCTCCAGATAAGTAATGGCCGCCTCGGTGGTGTCATCCCAGCAATCCAGCCAATAAACCATCTGGTCATGCAGTCTGGAGTCACCTGCATTGTTTCGGAAGGTCTGCGCAGCTTTCTGCAATATTTCGAACTCATCAATGATAGCGTCCGTATCTTCTGCGGTAACCGTTCCGGCGCTCAGCTTGCTCTTATATTCGTTGAGCAGGGGCTTCAGCTCTACGGATTCCTGCAGGACGGTAACACGGCCATCCATGTTTTGGTTAATCATATGCTTGGACAGCTCCCGCAGGGCATTAGAGGCACCGTTGGCATTAGAGCCGTTATGGTCCACATATTTAAAGGAATCATCCCATGCCTGATTGGCCTCTTCCTCGGACTCCCAGATATTCCAGCAGTAGCAGGCATTGCCGAAAATGGCCACCTTACTGGGCTCAGATTGCTGCATGGGGTTGAGCATGATACCCTGAATATTATCAGGATTTACTCCAGGATGCAGGAAAGTGGTGTAACCACCCATAATCAGGTGCTTTTTGGAGTTATCGGTGCAGGGCCAGTTAATCCACAGGAAGGGACCACGGCCTACGTTATTGGTAAAGGTGCTGGTGAAGCTGTCGGTTACTTCGCCCCAAACCTTGCCGCCGGTCATAACCAGCTGCACATTGTCGGGAGCCTGCTTTAAAGAATTGAATTCAGAGCTGCTGCCATTGCCCATATAATCAAAGGGCACATAGGGCAGAGTTGTTTTCATATCGGGATATTCAGCCTGAACTTCTGTTTTCAGCCATTCGGTCACATCGTTGAGCAGGCGCAGGCCGTTTTCACCGCCTGGATTCCAGAAGTCATCTGCCAAAATAGCGATTTGCCGCACGCCGCATTCAATGACCTGCATAAACTTGGCTTTCAGCTTGGCCAAATCTTCCTGATAGTGCTCTTCGGTGTCAAATCGGAAGTGGTTTCCACCCGGGAAGGGATGCAGTGCATAGGCAAACCGGCATTTGGAAGCGTTACCGGCTTCTGCCAGAGGGATAATTTTTTCTTCCAGCTCTTCCTGGGTATACAGTTCGCTCCACTTGGCGCGGTGCTTTTCATCGTCCTTGGGGGCATAGAAATAGGTATTCAGCTTGTAATAGCCGCCCCAAGTCATCAGCGCTGCCCGGTCTTCGGTAGACCAGGGGTTGCCATAGTAGCCTTCAATAAAGCCGCGGCTCACCACGTCCGCATAATCTTCAATTTGGAAGTTGCGGATGGTGTAGCTTTCCAGCTGCTTAACAATATGATACAGGGTGGTCAGGCCATAGAAGCTGGCGTCTGTGTCCTTACCTACCACCGTAATCACGTTGTTTTCGCTGGCCAACAAATAGGAATCTGTTTTTTCAAAGAGGTTTTCGGTTGCAATCTGATAGTGCTCGTCAGCATAGGTATCTGCAAACTCGCCAGAGCCCTCGATGCCCACCAGAATGTTGGTTTTGCCAGTTTCAATGTCTTCTGAAGCCGTTACCTTCAAATTTTTCAGGGCAGCCACTTCTTCCAGCCGTGCCTGGGTAGCTTCATCAATTCCGCTTTCATATACTACGTTCACTTCATCATAGATGATATAGTCACCATCCTGATATACCGTAGAATGAGGAGTTGGATAAATTTCGTACCCTTCACTTTCTGTGCCTTCTGCCCCTGCTTGAGTTACCGGAACCATTCCCAGCATGATACCGGCAGATAACGCCACAGCAAGAACCCTTCGAAGGCTGTTTTTGAACTTGACCATGATTTTCCTCCTTTTCAAAAAACTTTGTTCTGGAAACAAGCACGAACTGTTACATTTCCTTGAAATAAAATAAGACCTATTAATCCTAAGTGCCTTTCCGAAAGCCTCCAGGTTAATAGGTCTTGCCTGCCATACAGTAACAATCCTTTGTGCCAGTTTCATTTTCAGGTAAATAATACCACAAAAATAATCAATTTGTCAATGAGATTTTGTTAATTTATAAACTCTTGTATACATTAGCTATAATTTATTTAAAATATCAGGCATACAAGACAGAAAAAAATGAAACTGCCTGGAATTTCAGGCAGTTTCAGCTTCAAAAAACAATTTTCATAAATTTTAATAATCTACTTTTTCAAAATTATTTAGCCATTTTCATTCCACATTGCAAAGTGCGAAACAGGCGTATTGCTGCATCCAAATAGAGGCTTTCACAATCCTTCATGGCCTGCTGTATATCCATCGCGCCATTAATTGTTGTAATCACACTTTGAATTCCAAATTCATAAATCGCCTCATAGCCAGGCAAAATCCCGCCTGCAATTGCCACAGCTGGAACCCCTGCCTTTTGACATCGTTTCCCTACTCCACAAGGAACCTTGCCATAGGAGGACTGCCAGTCCATCCTCCCCTCTCCTGTAACTACCAAACTGGCATCCTGAATCAAATCATCAAAATGTATCAAATCCAGCACAGTGTCAATTCCCGACTGCAGCCGTGCCCCCAAAAAAGTCATCAGGGCAAATCCAAGTCCGCCTGCTGCACCAGCGCCGGGTATTTCTTTCGCTGCCACTCCCATCACTTTTTCGATTTTACTGGCATAATGGTTCATACCCATTTCCAGCAGCTGCTGCATATCTTTGTCTGCTCCTTTTTGGGAGGCAAATGTAAAAGCACATCCTCGTTCTCCAAGTAACGGGTTATTCACATCGCACATAACCGTAAATTCTGTCTCTGCAACTGCCGGATGCAGTCCTGAAATATCAATCGTATCTACTTTTTCCAAATCGCCGCCGCAGCCCCGCAGCATTGCACCAGATGCATCCAGGAACCGCACTCCCAAGGCCGCCATCATTCCCATGCCGCCATCATTGGTTGCACTCCCCCCAATAGCAATGGCTATTTTGCGAATTCCATGGGAAAGAGCATCGACAATTAATTCTCCTGTTCCAATCGAGGTAGTTTTCATAGGGTTTCTTTTTGAAATAGGAACCAGTGGAAGGCCGGAAGCCGAAGCCATTTCAATTACGGCAGTACCTCCCGGTAAAATTCCATAACCGGCTTCTACAGGCTGAAATAGTGGACCATGGACACATAACCCTATCTTTTTTCCTCCCAGCTGGCTGATTAGTGCATCTACTGTACCTTCTCCGCCATCTGCCATTATAAGGCTCGTGGTTTCAGCCTCAGGGAATATTTCTTTTGCAGCCTGTTCCAACAAAGAGTTTATCTTTGGGGAAGATAACGAGCCCTTAAATGAATCAGAAGCAAAAATCAATTTCATTTCTTTCCCTCTCCCCTTTCTTCATAAAGAAGCTTTTATAATCAGGTTATAGCTCGCTGCAAAGCAATTGTCAATCATAAATTGAGGAGCAGGGCAGTTACCCACGAAGATTGGGTGAATTAGTACGTAAGGAATCGTTACGGAAAATAGATATCATATAATTTTCAAATTGAAAATCCTGAAAAATCTGGTTTCGCAATTCCAATTTAGTTTCTGTTTTTGCTATTTCAGCAAAAGAGTTAGAAAATAGGTTGACAACAGAAATCGGGTGATATACAATAAATAGTACTGCACAATCCTTATTCTGGTTTCCTAGCAATCGAACCGTTCGAATCCGGGAACCCTGCAAAATTGAATATTTTTTCTATATGCCTCCGTAGTTAAATGGATATAACAAACCCCTCCTAAAAATCGAATCGTTC
>DYBQ01000075.1 GCA_019418545.1 Clostridiales bacterium
CCATCCACCTCTTGAATCTGCTCAATCGTATAAAACGGCCCCTGCTCCTGCCGATATTGTACAATCGCTTCTGCCTTCACCGGTCCTATATTTGGAAGTGTTTCTAATTCTTCTGCAGTGGCTGTATTAATATTTATCTTTTCTTGTGCTGTTGATTGAGGCGAACCACTGTCGGATATAGTCGAATTTTCCGGTATGGGAGTCGCAATTGTACTCACCGTGATTTCCGCGCTCGTTTTGTCATACAATACTTCTCCCCTGCAAAACAACTGAAACAAAATGGCTGCTGCGCAAAAGAAGCATGCCATTGCTATTAAAATACAGGTTTGCCTTTGAAGGATTCTCTCATCTTTTTGTGTCCATCGAGAATTATCTTCATCCTTCGGTTTCATACATACGCTCCAGATATTCAATAAAATCCGCTACGGCACCGTCACGACAGTGGCCGGCTTTAAAATCCACCATTTTCTGAATTTTTTCAGAAGCATTGCTAGGTGCAGCTGTGATACCTGCAACCTGGAGCATCTCAATATCATTGTCATAGTCCCCAATGGCTGCAATATGCTCCAGCGGATATCCGGTTATCCGCGAGAGTTCTGTTAGCCCACTACCCTTATCTATATTTTTGGGAAGCATTTCCCAATACCGGTCTGAAGATGCCACAAACCGGACATCCTCATGGCAAAAGGAATTGGTAAATGCTATCAATTCATCCTGCTCCTTCATAGCAACCAGCATTTTACACCAAGGCTCCTGAATTTCTTCGGCACTTCCAAACCGGCAGCCAATTTTTTCGTTTTCCAAATGCTGGCGTGTAATGTCATTTTCCCGAACAATCCATAAATCCGATGGGGTAAAAATTTCGATTCCAGCTTTAGGAAATCTTTCCATAATCCGGCAAGTATACTGATAGGCCGTTTTCGGCAGGGCCTGTACCGAAAGGGCTTTGTGACAGTTTAAATCATAAACCAGTCCGCCATTGGCTAATACACAAGGGCGGTTTACCTTTAGGTTCCCTAAGCACACCAGCACCGATTCCCATGAACGGCCGGTGGCAATGGCAAACCCGCCCCCTTTTTTCATAAAACGCAGAATGGCTTCCCGATTTCTGGGAGGAATTTCGTATTGCGAATCAATCAGGGTTCCATCAATATCCGAAACCAGCAAAATATCTTTTAATTTCATAAACTTATTCCTCCTAAAATCAATAAAAAATCCCTACTATCAATATTGTACCACACTCCCAAATTTTTACAAAGGGTTCCCACAAAATTTTAGACTCGTTTATAACGCAAGGAGAATTTTCATGAAAGAGATTTTTATCCAGTTTTTTATATTCCTGTTTTATAGTTTTTTAGGCTGGATTTGCGAAACAACCTTCTGCTCCATAGCTGCCCGAAAGTTTATTAACCGGGGATTTCTTTCCGGCCCCTTTTGTCCTATCTATGGATTTGGAGCTATGATTATCCTCCTTCTCTTTTCCAATCTGCGGAATCACATATTTTTGTTATTTATATGCAGCATCATTGGCACCAGTGCTTTAGAATATCTCACAAGTTTTTTACTGGAAAAAATTTTCCATCTCAGCTTGTGGGACTACTCGGAGCGAAAGTGGAATTTACATGGGCGCATTTGTTTCCGTAATTCTCTGCTTTTTGGTATTATGTCTGTTTTAATGGTGCAGGTCATTCACCCTTATATAATGTCCTGGCTCACTGCTTTACCAACCCTTGTTCTAATTCTGGCTTTTTCTTTCCTCACTATTTATTTCATTTCTGATACCGCCATGACGGTGTTGGCTCTTGTGGAAATCAGCAGGGCTGCTGGAGAAAGACAAATGGAGCTTGAAGGCCTGTCTGCCTTGCGAGGCCAATACTTTGAAAACGCACAAAAGGAACGCCGGCGGAAAAAGCTGCTTCGCAGGCAGCGCCTGTATCGCCGTCTGGCAAAAGCTTTCCCACATATGAAGTCCCTTCGTAACCCTGAGGCCTTCCGGGAACTTTTGATAGAAGCACAAAACCGAGTGACCCATGCGGCTAACCGTCTCAAACAGTATAAAAAATAGTAAGGAGGTTTTTGAATTGAATTGGCTTGACAAAGTAGAAAGAAAAATGCGGTGGTTTTCCATTCCAAATCTGATGTTTTTGCTTTCCGGCATGATGCTGGCAGTTTTTCTTCTGGAATACGCTTTTCCCGATGAATCTGTGGCTTCTTATTTATATCTGAATTGGGATTTAATCCGGGCAGGGGAATTTTGGCGGATTTTATCTTTTATTATTCTGCCGCCGGATTCTTCTGCATTTTTTATTCTCTTCAGCCTGTATTTGT
The DNA here is from genome assembly GCA_019418545.1 of Clostridiales bacterium. GTDB lineage: Bacteria > Bacillota > Clostridia > Oscillospirales > Acutalibacteraceae > Heritagella_A. The sequence goes on from DYBQ01000075.1 coordinate 2,329, forward strand.
ATTGCTTGATTGGAAACAGCTTGGAAAACCAATGGGGAACCTGTAAATTTACATTGTTCTATTTTACCGGCATTATAGGCACCATTATTGGCTCCCTGTTTACTGGATATGCTACGAATCAATATATCAATCTTTCTCTGTTTTTGGCTTTTGCCGCAATATATCCCAACTATACCATCATGTTATTCTTCGTTGTTCCAATCAAAGTAAAATATTTGGCTGTCCTCGATATTCTGTTGTATATCTATTTGCTGACAGTAGTAGACTGGCCGCAAAAAATTGCAATTCTTCTTTCCCTTGCCAATGTGCTGCTGTTTTTCAGCAGCGATTTGTGGCACAATTTTAAAAATTATTGGAGCTATCGAAAGACCCGCCGGAATTTCCGGGAAAACATGCGCTCTCGCTGAACAACATGAAAAATATGGATTTACCTACTGCTTACCTTACCCCGGCCCTTCTGCGATGCAGTTATTTTAACGGCTATGCCACGCCTGAACGGGCCCCTTATGAACCTCGAACCGTATATGAATATGAAATTGAATATTATTTACGTTCTGATGGAGGTATTATCGTAGACGGCCGTTATTTATCTTTTTCCGCCGGCGATTTAAACATCCGAAAACCGGGACAAATCGTCCAGGGCGTCCCCCCATATGAATGTTATATTCTTTTGACTGATTTGGTGGGGAATACCACCAGAAGCGGGGATTTTACTTTTGGACTGCCGGAAGAAGCCCAGGAACGTTATCAAAACCCGCTTTTGGATACTCTCCCTGATAAACTCTCTCCGGGAAAAAAAGAGCTGATTTCGGGACTATTTGAAAACATTTTACAAAATCAGAATGCATCCAGCGATTTGGGGCGGTTTCAGGTGCGTTCAAGCCTTTTGTTCCTGTTTGCGGAGCTTTTTCGAGAAGCCGACAGCCAGCACATTACCGGAAAAACAGTTTCTGTACGGCAGGCTATCCGGCATATTCGGGAGCACTTTCTTGAAAATATTCCCATTGACCGGCTGATTGCTGTTTCTGGCTTGAGTCATTCCAGTTTCCATCGCCATTTTTTGGAAGAAACCGGTATGACGCCTGGACAGTTTATCACATCGCTGCGCATTGAGCAGGCAAAAAACCTCCTCAGCTTTACCCACATCCCTATTGGGGAAATCGGCGCTTTGTGCGGCTATGAGGACCACGTTTATTTCTCCAGGGTATTTCGCCGCAGTACCGGCATGTCTCCCACTGCTTATCGCAAGCTGACAGAAAATAACGCAGGGAAGTAGCTGTGCAGATAAACGGATTTTTGTCCCATATCTGATAGATTCATGCTATCCCCTCCTGGTGTTTTGGCGCTATACTATAGGTACCAAAATCTCCTTGAAAGAGGCGAAAGCATATGACAGGTAAGGAACGGATTGAGCGAATTTTAAAACATCAGCCAGTAGACCGTATTGGCGTATTTGAGCATTTTTGGAACGACACCCACAAGACCTGGGAAGAGGCTGGCTACATTCAGGAAGGCGAATCCTTTGAGGACCATTTCCAGTTTGACTTGCAGATGTATTGGCCTTTTAACATGGTGGCTGATTTGGACTTTGAGCCTGAAGTAGTCGCAGAAACGGAAGACACCATCACATTCCTGGACGGTAACGGCGCTGTCCTGCGGCGTCACAAATTTCATGATACTACACCGGAGCATGTAGATTTCCGGGTAAAAGGCCGGGAAGGCTGGGAAAAAATAAAACCTTTTCTTACCACTCCCGACCCGAGACGCATTGACTTTGAAGGCTATCGGAAGGCAAAAAAAGCTGCGGCAGATGCCGGCCGCTATTTTGTATGGAGCGGTTTGAATGTATTCGAGTGCATGCATCCTGTGTGTGGTCATGAAAACATGCTGATGGGTATGATTCTCGACCCAGAGTGGGTCAGCGATATGGCGGATACCTATGCAAAGTTAATTGTTGAATTGCAGAAAATCCTGTTTGAAGCAGAAGGGTATCCTGACGGTATCTGGTATTATGAAGATATGGGATATAAGGGAAGCCCCTTTATGTCTCCGGCTATGTATTGTGATTTGATTCAGCCTGCTCACATCTATACCATTAACTATGCCAAACAGTTAGGGCTTCCGGTTATCATGCATTCCTGCGGGTTTGTTGCTCCTCTGCTCCCGCATATGATTGAAGCCGGCATTGATTGTTTACAGGCAATGGAAGTAAAGGCTGGCATGGATTTGGTACAGCTTCATGAGATGTATGGAGATAAAATTAGCTTTATGGGCGGTATTGATGTCCGGGCACTTTATTCCAATGACCGGGAAACCATTGATAAGGAGCTGGAAGCTAAAATCCCCTTGGTGAAAAAAGGATTTAATTATATTTTGCACAGCGACCATTCCATTCCCAACACCGTTGATTATGATACTTATTGCTACTTTTTGAAAAAAGGCCTGGAACTGGGTACTTACAACGACTAATCAATTTTACAAAAAACTCCCTGTATATGTTTTCGTTACATATACGGGGAGTTTTTGTTGATTTTTAAAACATCTTGTAATATCCTTTATATGATAAAAACACTACCATAGGAGGCTTTTTTTATGAATCTGACGATTCGGCAGGAACAGCCCTGTGATTGGGAGAATACTTCGGTTTTGATACAGACCGCCTTTGCCCATGCTGAACATCGGGACGGAAATGAACATATCCTCGTTCAATTGCTCCGCACAGATTCGGCTTTTATTCCTGAACTTTCACTGATTGCGGAAGCAGATGGAACAGCAGTAGGGCATATCCTCTTTACCAAACTTACAATTGGCACACAAACACAACTGGCTTTGGCTCCACTGTCTGTTTTACCAGACTATCAAAGACAAGGCATCGGCTCTGCGCTGGTACTCGAAGGACATAGGATTGCCAAAAAAATGGGATATGGATATTCTGTAGTTTTAGGAAGCGATACCTATTATGGGCGTTTTGATTATCAGCCAGCCAGTCATTTCCAAATTCAATGCCCTTTCCCCGGAGTTCCTTCTAAAAACTATATGGCCGCAGCACTGTCTCCAAATGCTCCTGCCTGTTTTGGTATGCCAATTTATGCACAGGCTTTTTCCAAACTCTGATTTTCCCACCTATTTATTTGTGCTTCTCCATTCAATATCCATAAAAAAATAGCTTTAGGATTGATGATGCTGTCATTGCCAGAAAATTTACAAATTATTGTTGTAAGTTCCAAGGCTTTATTATACAATGAAGTCTGTAACAACTCCCGGACGATTGCCGCATAAAGGGCAAATAGATTGCTTTGCCCTCAACGATATTTGAAAAAGGAGCATGAAAGAATTTCTATGTCTTCCAAAATGAAAGCGTCAATTCGCAAAAATCTTTTCGGCATTATCACCATTGCAATTTCTGCAGTTGTCCTCATTGCTTTCCTGTTTTTCTCAGACAGTATCCAGTCCATTCAAAACCTGCCCCATGGGCTGCGTTGGAACTGGTTATTGCTGGGAATTGGGTTTGCTGCTATGACCTGGCTGTTGGAAGGATTGGCCCTTAACTTAATTTGTAAAGTGGTATATCCTCAATGGAGATTTCATTACTCTTTCTGTATTGGAATGTTAGGTGTCCTGTACAGTGCCCTCACGCCCTGTTCTACTGGCGGTCAACCAATGCAAATTTATTCTATGCGCCGGCTTGGAATGGATACTGGTGCTGCCGGTTCCATCATCGCCATTAAAACACTGATATATCAAGTCGTTATGGTATTATACGCCTTGGTAATGGTAATCTTACGGCTTTCCTTTTTCCAAAAAAATGTGAGCGACTTTTCTTTTCTCACTGTTATCGGGCTTGTCTGTAACAGCACTTTTATCGCTTTGGTGTTGCTTTTCTGTCTAAGCGAAAAGCTTACAGACAAAATCATTTCTGGTGGCGTTTATTTTTTGCATCGGATTCATTTGTGCCGTAAACCAGAAGAACGATATCAAAAAATTCGCAGCCAGCTCTCAGTTTTTCATGGCAGTACACGTTTGATTGGAAAATCTCTTCGCATGTATGTAGCCGTTAGTTTGATAACCGTTGCACAGATTGGCCTGGGCTGTATGATTCCATATTGTATTTACCGGGGGTTTGGATTTCACAAAACAGATGTCCTCACCATTATGGCAGCGCAAGCCTATGTGTCTATGGTAAGTGCCTTTGTCCCTCTCCCTGGTGCTTCCGGCGGAGCAGAAGGCAGTTTTATGATTTTCTTCAAAATGTTCTTTACAGGTGGTACTGTAATTCCTGCAATGGTCATTTGGAGAGTGCTTACGTATTATATCAATTTGCCGGTAGGATGTATTTGCTCCTATGTGGCAAACCGTTTGCCCGTTATGAATTTACCTTCAAAAAAAGGAGCCACAGCAGAAGAGATTGCCAATGGTTATTTTCCTGCTGACGAAGGGATTCCATCTGAAAGTGATACGGCTGTAGACGAGGCTTTATAAAATCAGAAAAAAAGCTCTGTGGATGTGATATCCACAGAGCTTTTGGTTTTGCTATGTTAGAACTTAGGACTGCTCCTTATCTTGTGCTAACGCGTCATTTTTTTCAGCATGTCCCGAATAGGTCGGCACCAGACGATGAATGACTTCCATCATCTTAACATTATCAACTCCCGCGTATGAGCGCAGTTCTTCCAATTCCCGCAGAAAGGTTTCTTCATTGAATGGAATCGGATTTCCAATATAAATGAGCTCGTGCTTGGTTTTCTCACAAGCCCCTTCGCAATCCAGCAGCAGTTCTTCATACAGCTTTTCACCTGGACGAAGACCAATATATTTGATTTGGATATCCACATCCGGCTCATAACCAGAGAGTCGAATCATGTTTCTGGCAAGGTCAAGAATTTTTACCGGCTCACCCATATCCAAAACAAAAATCTCTCCGCCTTTTGCCATGCCACCAGCCTGAATCACAAGCCGGGCTGCCTCAGGGATGGTCATAAAATAGCGGATAATATCAGGGTGGGTAATCGTTACCGGTCCCCCAGACGCAATCTGCTTTTTAAACAGAGGGATTACACTGCCGTTGCTGCCCAGTACATTTCCAAAACGGACTGCTACATATTCTGTATGCGTACTGCGGCGGCTGTAATACTGGATAATCAATTCGCAAATGCGTTTGGTAGCTCCCATTACATTAGTAGGATTCACCGCCTTATCAGTGGAAATCAGCACCATCCGGCGTGTACCAAATTTATCGGCTGCCTGTGCAACATTCAGTGTACCAAACACATTGTTCTTCACCGCTTCCCCTGGGCTCAGCTCCATCAGCGGTACATGCTTATGAGCAGCTGCATGAAACACGACATCCGGCCTGCATACCTCAAAAACATGCTCAACACGGAGTTTATCCCGCACAGAACCAATCAATACTTCAAGGTTCAGGTTCTTATGGCGCATCAGCAGCTCGTTCTGCACATCATAGGCATTATTTTCATAAATATCAAAGATAATCAGTTTTTTGGGATGGAACAGCGCAATCTGCCGGCACAATTCCGAGCCAATGGAACCGCCTCCGCCAGTAACCAAAACGGTTTTTCCAGCCAAATAGCCGCTGATTTCTTCCACGTTTAAATGGACTTCATCACGGCCCAGCAAATCCAAAATATCAATATCACGAATCGGATAGGAAGCATTTTCTCCCTGCTCCATCATTTCATAAACAGCAGGGACGGTCTTTAGCTGACAACCGGTTTTCGCGCAAATGCTTAAAATATCCTGTTTTTCACTGTTTTTGACAGAAGGGATGGCAAATAAAATCTGGTCAATATCATATCGTATCACCATACGGGGAATGGATTCACGTCCGCCAACTACTTTTACCCCATGAATCCGGCTTCCCTTTTTACTTCTGTCATCATCAATGGCACAAACGGGAATGGCACGGCTTTCTGGGGCATTCTGCATTTCCCGTATGACAACCGAACCCATTTCTCCTGCCCCAATTACCATTACGCGGTTTTTTTCAGCATCTGATACATCCTGCTTGCCTTTTCTTTTGGCATTGTGTGCCATGCGAAACATCAAGCGGCTTGCACAAATAAGGGCCATAGACAAAAGCCACGCTGCAAGATAGACGCTGTTTGGGAAACGGTTCTCTCCTAATAGAGAATAACCCATCATCGTAACAACAACACATGCCGTTGTTACGCCCAGCACTAGCCGAAGAAGCTCGTCCACACTGGCAAATTGCCAAATTACACGGTAAAATCGAAATATTGCAAAGATAATTACACACACCATCAGCGACCAGGGGATGATAGTGTGAAATGCCTCCATATATGCCAGCCGTGTATAAACAGTTTCACCTTTGTCCGAAATTCGGATTACCATCGTGATATAGTAACTGACATAGACACAAAAAATATCCAGAAGGATCTGCGGCAGAACATAAAAAAGTGAGGGCCTTTTTTTATTTTTCATATTCATACTCCTGCCTTATCATTCAACCGCGATTCTCCCCTTTTCTATCCAGCATGGCTGCCGATGACAGAGAGAATCCATACTCTCATGACGTTGCAAAAAGGCCCTGCTCATTCATTTTGCTGAACAAGCAGGGCTCTCCACCTCAATCGGGAGGATTACTCACAGCCGCAGCCACAGCCGCACTCTGATTCCTCTTGCTGAATTCCATCCAAGTCAAATTCCAAGGTTTCGCCGCAATTCGGGCAATCAATTTTTCCTTCAGCAATAACATCCTCAGAGAGGCAAATCGTTTCCTGACAGCTGGGGCAGGTGACCTCATAGTACACATCGTCCATAAAGTCTTCTTCGTCGTCATCATCTTCACAGCCACAGCCGCACTCTTCGCAGTCATCGTCACCGCAGTCACAGCCGCCGCCATAATATTCTTCTTCCAAATCGCCCAAATCAGCATCCACTTCATCCAGCTGGTCGGCCATATCCTGATAACCTTCTTCCAGCTCGGAAACGGTAGCAGCCATATCATCCAACAGCTCCAGCATAGCATTCAGGACCTTGACTTCCTTTTTGCTCTCGTCCAGCTCCAGTCCTTCTGCCAGCCCACGGATATAAGCGACTTTTTCTGTCATGTTCATTCTGAATTACCTCCTTTAAAGGCGTCTCGGTGAAAGAAAGCGTTTTTATCAGGCACGCTCCATGTATTCGCCGGTACGGGTATCAATACGAATCATTTCGCCTTCGTTAATAAACAAGGGCACTTTAATTTCAGCACCAGTTTCCAAAGTTGCAGGCTTTGTAGCGTTGGTAGCGGTATCACCCTTAAAGCCGGGGTCGGTTTTTACAACCTGCAGCTCCACAAAGTTCGGGGGCTCCACGCCAAACACATTGCCCTTATAGGACAGCACCTTGCAAATCATCTCTTCTTTGACGAACTTAAAGTTATCGCCCAAAATAGACTCATTAATCGGAATCTGGTCAAAGGTTTCCATATCCATAAAATAATACAGGGAACCATCAGAATAGACATACTGCATGTCTTTTCTCTCAATATAAGCGGTGGGATACTTATCGTTAGGGTTAAAAGTTTTTTCAGTCACAGCGCCGGAAATTACATTGCGAATCTTGGTACGGACAAAAGCTGCACCTTTACCGGGCTTTACGTGCTGGAATTCAATAATAGAATAGACATTGCCGTCCATTTCAAAGGTGACACCATTTCTGAAATCGCCTGCTGTTATCATAACCAGTCCTCCAAATCTAATTTACTGTCTTTTAGTTTATAATATTTTCACTGCTTTTTCAAGCATATTCTTACCGAAAACACAAGAAACGTTACACATTTTCGGATTTCTTAAGAAAACAAAATTATTTCATCAGGTTTTTCAAAGCAGCCAGAGCCAAAAAATAACTTTGTTTGCCAAATCCGCTGATTTGCCCGGCACAAACCGGGGCAATCACAGAAACATGCCTGAATTCTTCTCTGGCATGGATATTGCTCATGTGGGTTTCTACAAAGGGGATTTTTACGGAAGCAATTGCATCTCGCAAGGCATAGCTATAATGAGTCAAGGCACCGGCATTGAGCACTACGCCGTCATATTTTTCACGGGATTCATGGATTTTATCGATTAGCGCGCCTTCCCAATTTGACTGGAAAATATCACATGTATATCCCAGCGCTTCGGCCTCTTCCCGAATCTGCCGCTCAATGCTTTCCTCTGTTTCATCGCCGTATACGCCTTTTTCGCGAATTCCTACCATATTGAGATTAGGCCCCAGCAGGACCAGAACATTTTTCTTACTCATTTTTCCCCATCCTTTCTCCCATATGTTTTCTTATGGGATATTCCCATTTTCTTCGAATTTGGAAAGAACGACCCTTTTCCTCTCGAATTGGGTCCAGAAGGATGGATTTCATTCCGCAAAGATTTGCTCCGATAATATCGGTAAACACCTGGTCTCCTACAATCACACATTCTTTATGAGAAACCTTCATCCGGCGAGCTGCTCTCAGATATCCGATGGGCAGCGGCTTCATGGCAAAGGTTTCAAAATCCAGTCCATATTGCGCAGCAAAAGGGGCAACACGTTCCCGGGTATTATTAGAAAGTATCATCATGGAGAAACCTGATTTTTGTAAAGCAGACACCCATTCCACAGTACCGGGATAAGGCGTTTGCTCGTCAGGCTCCGACAGGGTATTGTCCACATCCAATAGCAATGCCTTTACGCCCATCAACGTGAGCATTTGAGGCGTAATATCGGTAATACGATGCAAAATCTTTGTTGGGTAACAAAAAGACATGGAATCCTCCTGCTTACATTGTAACCTCTTGCAGACAAAATGAAAAAAAGCGGACCGGCGGCCCGCTTTTTCATCATGCCATTTGTACGCAAAAAATCAGCGATTAGCGAAACTTGCGCTTACGAGCTGCTTCAGACTTCTTCTTGCGCTTTACAGAAGGCTTTTCATAAGCCTCTCTCTTGCGAACCTCAGCGATTACTCCAGAGCGTGCGCACTGCTTTTTAAAGCGTCTGAGAGCACTGTCAAGAGACTCGTTGTCTTTAATTCGAATTTCAGCCATTTATTTCCCTCCCATCCGCCAACTGGCAGGGGTATCAGAATCATAAAGAATCACGAAAAATATTATACCGATTCTATGGGATTCTGTCAAGTCTTTCTGCGCAAAATCTAAAAAAACCTTGTTTTGAGAGGATTTCCCTCTTATTTTCTCATTAGATTATCGTGGTTTCTCCCTGTTTCAGCAACAAACGAGAAGATTTATAAAAAAATTTTAAAAAATCTCTTGACATATCTCTGCATGAGTGGTAATATAATACACGCGCTGTGAATGAACTTCGCAAGCGAAAGAGGACATAGGGGCATAGCTCAGTTGGTAGAGCAGCGGTCTCCAAAACCGCGTGCCGAG
>DYBQ01000076.1:0-4382 GCA_019418545.1 Clostridiales bacterium
CGGTAATACTGGTCACCGTGTCATTGGTCACATAGTCGCTTTCAATCACTTCTGTACGATTTATCAGGTCCCCGATAATCTGGCGGTCCTGATTGGTTTCTTCCGTAAAGCTGGTTTTCACCCGGCCAAAGGTCAGTTTGTTCTGGCTGGCATCGGAAAGATTGAGCGTCATTTTGGTGACCAAAAACTTTTCCCCGTCCATGCCATGGGGCAAAGAATCCACAAACACATACTGGCCAATGCGGAAGTCGTCAAAGTTTTTGTCCATCTGGGAAAGGTCGGCAGCCGTCATCTCAATGGTGTCCACCGTTTTGATTTTTTCCTGTAGGGCATCCAGCGCTTTCTGTTTCAGATTCCCCGCCTGGGTTACATCGTCCCAGGTCTGGGTGGCAAAAATCCAGCCATACTGTTTTACGGCTGTCTCGTCATAGACATAATCCTTCCCGTCATTTACGTCGGAAATGGTCAGCCGCTCCTCAGTCTGTTTGCCGTCAGCATCAATCAGCCGGGCGCCCAGGGGAATCAGAGCGGTGGCAATTTCACTTCCGTCCCGGGTGCGGCCATAATCCAGCAGGTTCTCCCCAAAGGTAATCCGCTGCGTGCTCATGTAGGAAAAATCCGTCAGGTAATCCAGATACACCCCGTCCGCTTCATGCCTTACCCACAAGTACCCGCCCAGGGTATCCAGGAGCCGGGTGTTGAGAATGTCCCAGGTGGTCTCATACGTCACATTGGAGCAGTTAATGTAATCATTGGGGTCGGTGACCGTCACCTTTCCCACCTTAAACCGCTTGTACTCGTCCACCTGCTCGTTGTGCTGATTGATAAGGTATGTGAAAAGCTCCGTTACCCCACCCGCCATTTCAAAAGGCCGGACACGGCTGTCCAGCAAAAAGGCAAGCTCTCCCTCGCAGGTATAATCCTGTTGTTTATAAAAGTCCTCTTTACTGGAAAGGGGACGCCCTCGGAAGAGGACGACCCCATCTTTTTTAATTTCGATAAGGGATTTCAGTTTTTGAATGGCGCCATATCCCGGGTGATTGGGATACTGGGTAAAGGTGAAGCTTCCGGTTTTGTTCAGCTCCAAGGAAAGAGAGGGAGAGAGCAGCTGATACTCCTGTAGTCTCGGGTCGTGAATCAGCTCTCCATCACAATAAACCTGGTACATTACAGCGCCCCTTCCTGATACTCAAATTTGATGTGGCCGGTGCCGATAAGGGTCAGCTGGTTTTCTCCCTCCAACAGCAGCAGCGCTGGAGCTTTGCGCGTTCCTGCAGGAAATACGATGGTACTTTCCCCAAACTGTATGGTAATTTCCCCATCGGTCGTCACCGTAGGAACGGTGGGCATCCTGTCGTTTTGCAGGGAAACAGATAAGCTCCCGCTCACGTCAAACTCCTTTACGGTGGGGGTGAGCTTGTATTTATAGGGCTCACAGGTGGCGGTGATGGTGGCAATATCGATATTGTCTTCCGACGCCCAGTCCACAGAAAGACGGCCCCGATAATAATACTCGGGGTCGCAGTCCAGCATGATATTCAGTTTTCGGCCATGCAAGGCATTCCGGCAGGCAGTTTCCATTTTCGGAAGCTGTTCCTCTTCTGCAAAGCAGTACATGGTAATGGTCAGCTGGCGGTCGTAATAGGCTGGCTGGCCATCGGTGAGGGCTTCCGTAAAATCCAGGGAACCGCTGCGCCCCGGAACCGATACCAGATAGGTTTTGACTTCCGGCGGGCTGATGGTCACCTGTTTAGGAAGCAGGCCGAATTCTTCCTGCTTATGTTCGCCAAAGGTGATTTTTTCTGCAATCATCCGCCCCGCCTCCTGATTCCCTGAATTTGGCTGAGTTCGGTGTCAATCACCGGCGACAGACTGCGTCCTACCTGCTCCCTGTCGAGATAAATGTCCCCCGCGCTGACATGAAACTGGGGGGTTACTTCAATCGGCATTTTCCGCAGCTGTGCAGCCAAAGCAGCTGCAAACTGTCTGGGATTGCTGCCGCCCCTTGTACTTTGCACCTGGGCCGCCATCGTATCCCGGGCGGCGTTCATGACGCCCAGCGCTTCACCGGCCTGCTGCCACAGCTCAATTCCCCGGCTTCGTTTGGATGAGGAAAGAGGAATCACGGCTTCCGGCTGGTCGCCTTCTGCCAGCCAGGAGAGGGTTTGCCTTTCAATGATTCCGCCATTGGCATTTTTAGCAATCGAAGACAAAAATTCAGCTCCGGCGAGCGCTCCGGCTTGGATAGATACTGATAAAGGATGTCGATTCAAATAGTATTGTGAATCGCTTCTCCAATCCTCTACTGGTTTGGTATCCATATCATCCACTTCTGGAGCTGTCAGCTTCCCGCTTTTCATGGCTTCATCCATGGAATCAAAACCCGTACTCCCCATTTTTTTCAGCTTTTTTGCAAATTCGGGAGTAATCCGAGCAACCTCTGTCCCAGTGGTAGAATCCAGAACAGAAATCATGCCGGTTGCTTCATCCTTTACCAGAACCAGGTTGTCGGCAATACCGCTGCACAGGTTTTCATCCACATTTTTTCCCAGCTCCAGCATCTGCTCCAGCAGTTCCGGCCTCTTTTCATCATCGGCATATTGAATCTGAGAAAATAGCTCAATCGCCTGCTGCTGAACATTGGCATTTTGACCGGAAAGGGAGGAAATCAGGGATTCTGGTAAAGAAATACCCAGATTTGTAAAAACAGAAAACAATTCATCTTGTTTGAGAGAAACTCCTGTTTGTATGTTGCTTAAAAGATTAAGTGTTTCTGTTTCGATGGAGCCGCCTTGTTTTGCAATAGATTCGGCAAGCCTGTTTGGAATGTCTATTCCAACAGCAGATAAAAGATTTTTAATTTCTTCCGCTTTGGTCGGAACGGCTTTTCCAATTTCGTCAAACATACCGGATTGAGCATCATATACCAAACCATAATTGTTTTTTAAGGCAGTGGCCAGTTCTTCCGGTATATCATTTCCGCTTTTAACAGCTTCTCTTACAGCTTCCTGCGCTTTCGGAGAATTGGCGATTTCTGAAGCGAGAATTTCATACATATGTTCCGTATTTCCCGACATTACTTCCAATTCGTATACATCCAGCAATCCTTCAGAAACATTTTTAGGAGGAATCATTCCCGCATCATAAAATGACTGAGCAATTTTTTCCAGCTCCTTGGTTGTAGGCTGCATAGCGGAAAGCAAATCCCGGATAGCTCTTTGCGTTCCTGGTGATGCTGCTTCAATTTTGTCATCCATATTGTATAAAGAACCTTCTAATTCATTCCACAAGCGGTCCCAACGACGATTGTCCTTGCTTGCGTTGATTTGATTATTAATTGCCTCATTAACCGAATTTGAAAATTCTTCACTAAAAAGCCCCACTGCATCACTGTAATTCGCTTGAATAGTTCTAACCTGTACGCCTAAGCCTTGCAAAACGATTTCACTTTTGTCCCGATTGAATCCGATTGTTAATTGGTCAATAAATTCCTCGCGTTCTTTCTGACTGATTGCGCCTTCATCAAAGGCGAGCTCAACTTGGCCAATCGCAAGAGAAAATGCCTCTTCTGCATGGTCCATACGTTCCTGTAAAGAGGTTTCAATATCTTTTTGGAGTTGTTGGAAGCTTTCAACACTAATATTGCTCTGGTCCGCTTGTAACTCAAGAGCTTTCAGCGTACCTGTGTATTCATAGCTGGCGGCTTTATCAGTTAAAGCCTGCATCCGTTGACGAATTGTTTCGATGTTCAAATATTCATCTTCGGTTAAAATGTTATCGGCAAAAGCTTTGTCAACAACATCTGCATATTCTTTGCCGAGCTTTTCGACTTCCGAATATGTTTTTGAATAAAATTCAGTTGTGAATTTAGAAATGTTTTCATTGACTTCAGTACCTGGGGTTATGATGGTATCAATCGCAAGGGATATAGTATATTGCTGTTGTTTCAGATAAGATGTAGTGGATGTTATAAATTCTTTTGCAGCACTTTGAAAGGATTTCTTTTCGTCTTCACTCAAATCGATTCCAACTTCAACCATCCAACCTATCTGATTCATTGTATCAACAGAGGATTGAATATCAGCTTCAAATTGAGACAATTTCTCTTTGGCATCGATAACAGCATCGATTTTCATAGTCCATTCATTTGTCGTGAGACGCTCTGCAATATCCTGGGTTTCTTCAGCAGAGAGCGTGATATCACCGAAATGCTCTTCCAGGTTGGCACGTTTTACATCTTCTGACAATGCCTGAATCCCAATCCCAAGCGCAGCCGCCGCACCGGCAGCCATCACGGCGATTCCAGCAGGAGAACCCAGATTAAACAGCACCTTGGAAAGCCCGCTCACACCATCCACGGATTTTGCGGAAAAGTCTCCAAC
>DYBQ01000076.1:4392-10951 GCA_019418545.1 Clostridiales bacterium
CTTTTTTAGCCGAAGAAATTTTCCCCAAATCCTGAATCAGGCCGCCGGTACCTTTTACCAGCTTTCCAATACCGCCGGTGACACCGGACAGCCCCTTGATTACCGGGCCGGATGCGGCAGCAATACCGCCCATGGTGAGGATTGTACCCTGGGTGTTTTCATCCAGCTCGGAAAATTCGTTGGCAAGTTCGGTAACCTTTTTGGCGCCTTTGGTAATCCACGGGGCCAGCTGCTTCTGGATGGTAATCCCGGCGGTTTCCAGAGAGCCGTTCATTTCCTCAACGCTGCCTTTTGTGTTGTCCAGCATGGTGTCTGCCATTTTTTTGGCCGCGCCGTCGGCATTTTTTAAACCATCCGTCATGGTATCCAGTTCTTCTTTACTGGATGCCAGCAAAATTTTCATGCCGGAAAGGGCTTCGGTGCCGAAAATAGTGGCCAGATGATAGTCCCTCTGCTCATCAGTCAGGCCTTTGGTACTCTTTTGCAGTTCATCCACGATGGCAGAAAGGGGCTTCATTTTTCCTTGCGAATCGTAAAAAGCAATCCCTAAAGCCTCCATCGAGTCTGCCATGGCATCGGTGGGCTTCATCAAACGGGTCAGGGCGCCGCGCAGGGTAGTGCCTGCCTGTTCACCCTTAATGCCGGAATCAGCCATTACGCCAATAGCGGCGGTAACTTCCTCCAGCGACCAGCCCGCAGACTGAGCCACCGGAGCAATATACTTCATGGCATATCCGGTATCCATAATGGCGGCGTTAGTGTCCGCCGCGTTCTTGGCGAGCACATCCGCCACATGGCCTGCTTCAGAAGCTTCCAATTGAAAGCCCCGGAGGGTCGAAGCGGCAATATCTGCACTGGAAGCAAGGTCTTCCCCAGAGGAAGCGGCCAAATCCAGCATACCGGGCATGGCTGCCATAATTTCCTGTGTGCCAAATCCAGCAGAAGCCAGATTTTCCATAGCCTGGGCTGACTCCGTTGCTGAAAATGAGGTTTGGGCGCCCAGTTCAATGGCCTGTTCCCGCAGCTTCTCCAAATCATCTCCATAGGCTCCCGCAATGGCGGAAACGCGGCTCATCTGGGCCTCAAAATCATTTCCGGCGTTGACTGCTGCTGTGCCAATTCCAATAATGGGAGCCGTTACCCCCAAGGTCAGCTTCGTCCCGATGCTCCCGGCTTTGTCTGCTGCGGCGGACATTTTCCCGCCGGCGTTCTGCAAGGCATCTCCAAAGCTAACGGCTTTATTTTCCGCGGTTTTCAGCTCGACTGTCAGCGAGGCAATGTCTGTTTCGGTGTTGTTCAGGGCAATCTGATATTCTTCCAGCTGGTCGCCTGCCTGCTGAACAGCTGTGTTTGCCAGCTTCTGTTTGCCTTCCAGCTGGACCAGCTGGTTTTGCAGCTCGTCCGCTTTTTTGGCGGTATCCTCATAAGCTTTTATAGCTTTTTCGTGCTCCTGTGCTGCCTTTTGGCACTCTTCGCTTTCCGCGCCATATTCATCGGCAGCAGCTTTAATGGCTTTCTGTGCATCCTGATAGGCTGGGGTCAGGGTTTTCAGCCGGTCTTCTGCCTGCTTCTGGGCTTCCAGGTTTTCCTGCACCTTTGCGGTCAGGTTCTTTTGCTCCTGGGAAGCCCGCTCCATGGCAGACTTCATGTCCTCCATGCCCTTTTTGTACGTGTCCGCCCGGGTTTTGGCGTTTTGCAGCTGGGAGGAGAGAAGTTTTACCTGCTCGGCCTGGTCGTCCATTGCCTGACCTGTGAGAGCGGCAGTCTGCCGCAGCTTGTTCAGCTCGGAATCCACCAGAGAATCCTGTCTCTCCAGCTTTTTCAGCTCCTGCACGGCAGAGGAAACGCTCTGCTTCATGGATGCAAAATCCAAATCAATGTGGCCTTTTGCCACGCCCATATCAATTGCGATTGTGCTCACCTCCTAAAAATGGATAAAAGAAAACCACGCCCAGGCTCGAGCGTGGTTTATACTATATAATCATATTTAATCTATTAAAAGACTAATATCGTACTTTCCCAAGGTGGTGTCATAAGCAAGCTGCAAATATGCATTTAGTGATTCATCTTGGGAAAAAGCCGTAAAAGCAGTATGTGGAGAAGAACCTGTGTACGTAACGCTAATCAAAGCTATCGAATCACCTAAATATATCGCAATGGTATCTCCATAAGTATCGGAATAATCAGGATAATTCTCTGCTATAAGCTGCGCCATTGCCGCATATTCCAATGCAACCGTTTGATTATCTTCCTCTTCAATAGCTTTATCGGATGGTGAAAAATGAATTTCCAAATAATCACTGTCTGGGGGCATATAAGCATATACTTCCTGACCATTATCCACAGATAAGTCATCATTTAATTTTTTAAGAGCTTTGCCAAAGTCACCTGTGGTAATAGGCTGCCCATACTTCTCTGGCGGATAATAGGATGGATTGGCAGGGAATCCGCTGCCATATGGGTCCGCCAAATTTTCAATTAGATTGTTGGCATTAGCATCTTCATCTGCACTTTTAAAATAGGAAGACTGTTTGATTTCGGAATTAACCATCTGATAGGTTTCGTCTAAAACAATGGCTTTTTCAGGGAATATAAAGTGTCCATTTTCAAAGGAAGCATCAAAAGAAGCGACATATTTTTCGTCAACATATAATGTATAATCAGCCGAAGCATAACCAAAATCTGTCTCAAAGCCTTTACATGCATTTTCTGCAAAAGAAACAAATTCTTCAGAAACTGCCGCCTCGTTTTCATAGCCAGCAAAGTTGAGATATACACAGATATCCAGATAATCGCCAATTTTATCCGAAGTAAGCACTTCTACTTCGACAGTTCCATCCACTAGTTTTGCTGCCTGTGCATCTATGGAATCTTTGACAGTCCCATCAGGTAATTTTTTTACGTCTGTTTTACTTTCGGTGATATCAACGGATTCAGAACTTTCAGAAGTTTCCGTATCGGAAGAACCAGCGTTTTCTAAAGAGGAACCCTCCGTGCCAGAACCGCACCCTGTTAAGAGTGCCAGGCACATACACAAAACCAGTGCCAAAGAAACCATTTTTTTCATATCATTTTCTCCTTCTGAAATTGATAGTTTGATTATATAACACAGAAACCTCTTTGTAATTCCAGAAAAGAAAGTTATTTTGCCAGTTTACTATAAAACTCGGAAAAACTGTGTGCTTTTGATTGATAAACCGGCTTTTGCCCACTGGCAAGGCGTGCTTCAAAATAGAAACACGCCTCATCAAAGCAGTAGGCAGTATAGGAATCTTCCACTTCCAGCAACTCACTGGGCCGCAGCCGGTACGTCTTTGCTATGGTGAGAAAGCTTCTCAGCTCTTTGCTTTTCACGAAATCGGCGCAGGGTATCTACCCCCGTTTGGGAAAAATTATAGATATAGAGCAGCTGCAAGTCCGTCAGATTCACGCCCGCGCTTTGCAGCTCCTCCCAGGAAGGGGACACCAGCGAGGCCATGGCCACGATTCGGAAAATCTCAGCCCGCTCCTTGAAGGAAACGGTGTTTTTGTCTCCTTTTTCAAACAGCTCCTCCACCGCTGCCAGCAGGGAATTGGGGATTTTCCCCTCCGCCGCCAGCAGCATCAGGGAAGGGCGGCGCAGCCGGACGGAAATGGTTTCCTCTGCCGCAAACCCCGGCAGTTCGATCTCCTTTCCCTGTGCCAGTTCGGTGAGCTTTTCACCGGAAAGAAATGCCATATTGCCTTACCCTCCTGATTAAGCGCCGAAGTTCTGTTCCGTCAGAACTGGCAGCTCGTCTACATAGCTGATTTCATAGGGCGATTCCCCGTTACCGGGGGCAGAGTCAATAGTGTATTCATTGATGCGGAATACGTCGTCCTCAGAGGAAAGCCCCACCGGCTGGCCGGTGCATCCGGGATAGGTGGTTTTCTCATACTGGATTACATTGCCGCCCTCATCCATTTGGGCTGCATAGGCGTCCAGCTTACACTTCACAGGGGTATACGCCTCACCCACAACCGGAGGCTTGTACCCGGTAATTTTATGGGTTTCCGGGTCACGGGTCAGAGTGCCGCCCTGCAAGAGCTCCAGCAGCTCCAGAATCGTCAGATTATCGGTAATCGTCAGTTTGTGGCCGGTAATGGTGTTCTTGCCCTTCTTCTGACCCTTCAAAACCCCTTTGATAATGAGTTTTACCGGGTCGGTGGTCTCGATCTGGGGTTCTACTCCCAGTTTGGTGCCGGAAGTGATGCCGATGCTTTTGGACTCATCTTCCGTAGTCAGCACCAGCATACAGCAGTCAATGAACGCCATTTCCGTGCCCTTGTTAGGTCCTGCCATTTGCTATCATCCTTTCATAATTGATTGATTTCAGATTTTTTCACCACGCCATAGGTCAGAGAGGTCATATAGCCCCGGACTTCCTCGTCCAGATAGTGAATATCCTCCGGGATGACCAGCTTCAACGCCGGATACAGCCGGTTCATGGCCAGTTTGACTTCCCGGATAAAATCCTCAAACCCGGAAATCCTGTCTATGGGCATATAGAGCAGCAGCTCATACAGGGACTGTTCGGCCCCTCTGCCCAGTGTGGTTCCGTTATTCCGCAGCACAATATAGGGAGAAGTGCATACACCCTTGTGCTGCCCCAAAGCGTATACATCAAAGCCCTGCTTTTGCAGGTGCTGGAAAATCGTCTGCCAGTTCATAGCTCAATCCTCTCAAAAAGATTCTGGAGGCCCTGCATAACATTCCCAGCCTCCCGCTGAAGAATGGGATAGATGACGGCATACCGCTTTTCGTGGGCGAATTCCAGATAGACGCCGTATTCCACCCCATGTGCCAGAATAATACGGATGCCGGTATCATACCGCTCGCACTCTCCATGGAGCCGCTGCCGGGCGTGTGCGGTGTGGTCTGTCCAGGGGCGGTTTTTTACCGCCAGCGTGCGCAGCTTTTTGGCGGAGGTCTTGCCGTACCCCATCAAAGCCTTTTCCAGCCGGTCCGGCAGCTTTTCCAAGGCGTCATACAATTCGGAAAAATCAATCATCCTTCACCCTTCTTCCCGGAGGGAAAGCTCGGTGCAGAGCTGCCGGTTTCCCACATCGTCTACGCCCATCACGGTATAGGTTTTCCCGTTCAGCTCCACCCGGTCTTCCTTGTGAATCTTGTCTGTGTACAGGAGCATCAGCTGCGGCTGCCTGCGGGTGCTGATTTTTGCCGCCTCAGTGAGGGAAATGTCCAGATACCCGCTGGAAACGTGGAACAGCCCGCGAAAAGAGCCCACCGGTTCTTCCCCGGCAGACTCCTTGAATTCGTTCAGCGTGGGCCGCTTCACGGTAAACTCCCGGCCGTGGTATTTGATGGCCTGGGAAAGCGTATAAGCGTCCTGAATCTGTCCCATGGAATTACCCTCCCTGCACAATACAGGAGCCGGAGGGACGCACAGCGGCTGCAAGGCGCAGCCAATAAGCGGAGGTGTCCGCCAGCGTCAAGCCGGAGACCTGTACCGTGCTGTTTTCTGCCTTGATAAGCAGGCAGCGGTAGGCTGCAAGAGAAACGTCCCCGCCAGCTTTTTCCAGCTGGTACAAAAGCTCGTCATCCTCAAAAAAAGGCACCTGCTTTTCCCGGCAGAGAAGCTTTAACTCTTCAAGAGAATCCATGATATCCTCCTTTACGCCTGCAAAATTCCCGCAGCGCGCAGGGAAGCTGTCAAGGCTTTCAGGGAAGTACTGACGGCGGCCGCTTCCTCGCTTTCCGGGTCGGTAACGGCAGCTGCCTGTTTTACACCGCCCAAAGAAGAGGTGGTGGCTGCCGGCAGCACATACCCGCCGGACTGGATTTCGGCCAGCATCTCAATCAACACTGCCCGCAGTTCGGGAGCCAGCCCGGTGTGGGAACGAATCTCTTCTGCTGTCAATGCCATAAATCCCGCCTCCTTATGCGCCGGTGGTCAGGCCGGTGATGGTGCCGTGCATGAACTTGGGGCCATGGTCCAGGCCAATCTGACCAAAAATCTGGCCATCTTCAGAAGCGCCGGTCTTGGACAATGCCTCATAGAAGAAGTTGCCTTTTTCGGGCACCGGCTGGAACACCGGGGAAATCACGGACATTTCTGCAGCCAGTACTGTGTCCTGAGGCATAAAGCGGTTCAGGGCAATGCCGATGTTGCCGAAATCCGTTTCCAACTGCTTGATATTGGTGCCGCCCAGATTGCGGTCGGTGGGGGCATAGCTGTACAAATCGGTAATAATCTGCTTTTGGGCAGAGCCTACCCACAGCACCATGTTCTTAAAAACGGCGCCGGCGTCATACATCTTTTTGAACAGCGCCTGCAAATTGGCCTTGGTGAGGGCCTTGCTGCCTGCGGCGATGGTGTTGCCGTCGGCGCACAGGGCAATCATGCCCCGGGTCTTGTTGGCTTCATCGGCGGAAGCAGCCTTGGCATACACGCCATTGAGGAAGGTGTACTCCACATCCCGGGCAATCTTTTCCAGCGCCTTTGCAATCTGCCAGGACTTTTCATCGGGGACATTGTTCTGCTGCCCGGCGGTGTTCAGCCCGCTCATGCGCTTAGTG
>DYBQ01000076.1:10961-11669 GCA_019418545.1 Clostridiales bacterium
ACATCTTCACATAGGAGATGGAAACCTTCTCCTGAAAAATCTGGGTCACGTTGGTGTTCTGGCTCCGCACGATGCCGGTAGCTGCCGGAGCCGTGAGAGAAGCCGTTTCGGTGATGGCTGGCTGCTTGGCCGCCGGGAGGGAATACTGGCTGTCGGTGGGGAACTCAAAGTTGTCGGTCTGCATCCCGCCGGTCAGTCCGCCGATGGCGGTGAGGAACGGGGTGTTCACAGGGTCTGCGGTAAACAAATCGCCTGCATAGTTGGGCAGGTTCCAAAGGGTGCCCTGTCCGGTTACATTTTCTGCCATAGTCATTCATCCTTTCTGTTGTCCATTGCTGCCAGCTGTTCCCGGGCAAAAATGCGCCGGGCCAGCGGCAGCTTTGTATCGACTGCATCTTTTTCCAGCTGGACGCGCTGGGGGTCGGCGTCTCCGTGGCTCCGGGCAAAGTTCCCGGCGCCGCCGGTGCCCATGGCCTGCTGTGTGGAAAACTGGGCAGCATAGTCTTTCCGGCAGGATTCCAGCAGGGCGTCCTGGTTTTTCACAGTACCGTCCTCCTCATATTCCACCGTATCGCCCAGCTTGTAGAGCAAATAGTCCACATCCGTACAGCCCGCTCCCGCAAGAGCTGCCCGCAGGTTCCACTCCTGTTGGTCTTTTTTCCGGCCGGCTTTTTCTTCGTCCAGCTGGCGCTGAAGGTCTGCCACGTC
>DYBQ01000077.1 GCA_019418545.1 Clostridiales bacterium
CCACATCATCCTGCGTGGCTTCTGCGTTGTCATTCACTTCGTTAGCCTTAGCCAGAGCGTCGGCAAATACAGCCCAGCTGCTCTCGGTATAGTTGGCTTCGTTATACTGAGCGGCATCGGCGATGGCCTGCTCCAGTGCTGATTTATCAACCGGGGCTGTTTGCTCGGCGGTCAGCTCAAACCAGTTAAAGTTACACACATATCCACCACCCTTGGGCTTGAAGGTAATCACATTTACGCCCTCATTCAGATGGATGGTATTGGGATGGTTAACTGTAGAATAAGTGGTCCAGTCATCCGCAGCCTCAAAACGAATTCTTCCCTGATAGCTGCCGTCTACATAGCATTCCATGCCCTGGTCCATATTAGGGGTAACAGCGCGGTAAGAAAGCTGATATTCTCCCGCCTGCTCTGCCTTGACAAAATAGGTAAATACAGCGCCTTCCTTAATATACGTAATAGCAGTACCGCCATCCTCGCCAGAGCTGATACGGGCATCGCCAGGTCCGGCATCTACAATAATGCCGTCCTCTGCTTCAATTCTGCCCGGCGCATTCAGATATCCGGCTGCAATTCCGATTTCCATAGGTTCACTTTCCAGCGTAACGCCATCCAGTGTCACAACGAATTTTGCCTGTACGACTTTGCTTTCCTCTACAGGCCCTGTCAGAGTAATGGTACCTTCCTCGCGGTTGAATTGCAAAGCATCGTCGCTGCATTCCATTGAAATTTCTGCATTGGAAAGGTCTGCTTTTTCTCCCGTATTCAAAATACCGCTGATATCTGCCAGGATGGGAGTTTCAGCATCTGCCACTGTATTATCCAGCTTGACATCAATCGATTTGAGATAGTCAATCAGGTTCATTTGCAGGTTCTCATCTACTTTAACATAGAAAACTTCTTCTGCCTTAAATCCGCCCAAAGCAGCTGACACTGTAATTTTTGCTGAACCAGGAGCAACCGCTGTGATAGAAGTGCCGTCTGCCGCAGCAATTTCCTGATTATCACTGGAAACGCTAATGGTGGCATTGGACATATCCAGTTCTTCATGCAAACCGGTGTATCCCTTCACTGTCAAATCCAGACGGGATTTATCCTCACTGAGTGTTTTCTCAGTCTCAATTGAAGAAAGCACCTGAGAGCCGTCATATCCGTTGACCTTGATTTCCAGCACATCCATCTGTTCTCCCTGGGCTCCGCCTGGGAAAGAAACTCTTACATACTGTGCCTTTTGGCCGATTGGATAATTGTACTGGTCAACCTCATAACAATAAATCGTACTGGTGCTGGGAACTGCGCCTCCGATGACAGCATCCTGCCAATTTTGCCCGTCGCTGCTAATTTGAATGTTAATACCAGAGGGGGTATTCATAAACCGGCGGTCTTTGTTGTTGTAGAAAACGCTTACGCTGGACACAGTATATTCGGAGTCGAGCTTCATGGTAACCGTTGGCTCATTGTCATCAGACGCCGGCGTCCAGCGGGAAGTGTTGCCGCCATCTGCGCTGTTGATAATGCCATCTGTCAATTCGGCTGCATCTTCGCCGCTGCTGACTTCTGGAACAATCCCTTCGCTCAGAACGGTATCGGTATAAATCCGCAGATAGTTCATGTTAGTGGTATAAGTCTTGCCGTCAATGGTAATGTCCGCCCATACAGCTACATTCTGTTCTTCGGGCACCAAACCGTTAAATACGATTTCATCGTCTACGATTTTTAGGATATCCAGCTTGTCTGTTTCTCTGGCATGCCAATAGGCATCGGCTTCTGTGATATATCCATCCGTCTGCCCGCTGCAAATGCCATAATGCCATTTGATATCATCATAACGCAGGATATCGATACCGCCGCCTTTTTCAGTACGGCCTTCAAAAGTAATGGGAAGGTTTTTATCCGTTGAGAACTTTCCAAAGGTTTCAACCCCATCGGTACGCATGACAACGCCAATCAGTTCTTCTGCTGGAGCAATGGTGCCGTCTTCGCGAACCTGTACCTGATAGGTATCCTCAGCGGTTTTCCCTTCATAAGATGCCACAACATTAATTGTTGTCTTGCCGGCAGCAACCGGTGTTACCAGACCGTTTTCGTCCACCTTGGCCACAGACTCGTCCTCACTGGAATAGGTAAGGTCTGCATCGGCAAACACACTGGTAAAGGTCTTGAGGTAAGCTTCTGCACGAAGCTGAAGAGCCGATTCGGTTTCCTGGCTGCTATACAGCTTCACACCTGTCAGCTGGAATTCACGGGCAGGATTTTCGGTAGTAATCTTCAAAATGGTATCCACCGGGTCGGTTTCCACAGAAGAAGTATTGATGGTAATATACAGCTTGCCATCCTTTTCGCTGGGGGTAAAGGGAAGCTCCTGTCCTTTGTTTAGCCATTCCACTTTGGTAACATCATAGTCAAAGGGGCCGACATAAATACTGTCCTGTCCAGTAAATCCCTTTTTCGCCCGGCCGTTGCCAATGGTGTTTTCGGTCATGTGCATATACACATACTGGTCTCTTGCTACTGTATATCCCCACTCGGGGCCTTCGCCATATTTGGCCGTCAGGAAAGGCTCCTTCTCTGTATTCTCATGATAGCCTTCCTTCTTCTCATAGGTGTCAAAATAATAGGGCATGGTACCAAACAGAGATTCATGCAAATCGGGGCCGCCCTCATTTTTCATCCAGGCATTTACATGCTCGCGGATATCAATAAATTTCTGGGCATTCAGCGGCCAATAGTAATAAGAATCCTTGGTTCCTGCATCAAAGTTAATGCCATTCCAGTTAACGCCACGGTTGGAAATAATCATCTGGTCATAGTTGGCAACACTTCCATGGCCGATGCAATAGATGATGAACTCTGCGAACAGTCTCCAGTCATCCCGCATGTTGCCTCCGGCATAGGGAGCCCATGCATCAATTTCCTTGATAAAGGGATGTGTCCACCACTCGTTAACGGTATACTTGTTCTGCATCAGGTTATTGGTCTCCCAATATCCGCCATGGGTATAGGGGGTAGAACCGGTGTATTCCGTTTCAAGAATTGTCAAATCATTATCGCTGACCTCGTTCTGGTCATTTGCCTGAATCAAAGCATAGTCATTATAGGCACGCACCGCGCTCCACATCGCGTCAGTGTTGCCCTTGCCCTGTGGGCCGCCGTCAAAGAACAGATAGGCCGGGTCATAGCGCTTCATCAAATCCTCAACGTTCATAAAGAATCCGCTGGAGCAGTTTACACGGCTGTCCACAATCCGGTTGGAGCCTTCAGAAGCATAATATACGCCAAAACGCAGGCCATGACGTTCTGCTGCTTCCTTTGCCAGCTTTACCATATCCTTGGGCTGACGGACACCATCAACAATCTCTGTTGTGTTGGGATGCTGCCGCTCTGCTGCGCCGTTCGGGTCTCCGGGAAATGCACCGGGTGCAGGCCAGAAATAGATTCCCTGTACGGCTTCGGTAGAAAGCATGGTCATACCAGCTTCTTTGGCACGCTCTGCCCACAAATCAAAGGAGAAGTTCGGGTCAAAGTACTGGGTATAAGCGCCGGTGTTGTGGGAAAGAGCAGACATTCTGCCTTCTTCAAACCACTTGTTAGGGCGTTCTTTTACAATAATCTTGGTTTCCTTCTGGGCGGTGTTGCCCTCGGCATCGGTAACTTTGATGGTAAAGGGATATTCACCCTTCTTCTCACAGAAACCGTCGATTTTTCCGTCTTCGCTAAGGGTAAGGCCGTCGGGCAGCTTGCCTTCCACGATTTCCCAGGTATATCCCGGTACACCGCCGCCTGCTTCAAACTGGAACAGAGAAGCCTGCGGTGCATAATTAGCGCCGGTTTTATGGACGGCTTTATTCCACACATAGGGCCACTGCTCATAACCGTTTGGCATTTCGTTGTCTGGGTATTGGTTGGATTCCAGACCTGCTTCTTCATTGCGCTTGTCAAAAGCAGCTTTGTCAATATCCAGCCCCTGCGTTACAACAGTCAGGCCATTGTTTTCCGTGTGGGGTCCGGTTACAGAGCAGGTAATCCCTTCCAGCAAATCACCGGGGGTATCTGCACCAGAACCGTTGGCTGTTGTGGTAATCCGGGCATAGAAGCCCAGATACATCACTCTGTCCTGCCGGATTTCCAGCAGTACCTTGTTCCAGCCCTGTTTTAGGGAAACGGTACGGATATACTGGTCTTTGTTGGAGGATTCGACAGCCGAAGTGTTTTCATCAATAAGAACGTCGTTGACAAACAGCTTATGCAGTCCGGTGGTTACAAAACGAATCTGCGCATCCTGCTCTTTGTCACTATAGACATAGGTATGAGCATAGACATATTTATCCTCAACTTCTTGTCCCTGCTTCACCTTAAAGTAACCGTACAAGTCCTGATAATCATCCGTATTCCGGTTAAAAATACGGTCATCGAAATATTGCCACTGGCTGTCGCCAAAGCTCTCGCCCAGTACGGGAGAGATATCGCCCAGCGGTTCGGGCTCGCCGCTGCCGGTTTCTCCGGGAATCCCCCAGGCTTCCACTTCATTAAAGCCTAAATGGTTTGGCGCCGTATTATTTCCGGTGTCTGCTGCCTTAAAAACAACTTGCTTTACATTTTCCACCGGCTTGTCCAAAACCAGCTCCTGTTCCTCTCCGGGTGTTACATTTTCTATTTTCCCGGAACTAAGCACTTGGCCATTTTTATGAACCAACTGATACATAAAATGCAGCTTTTTGCCATCGCGCTCGTGCAAGGTAAATTTTAATGCCGTAATGGTCGAAGGCTCTTTCAGGTCTGTTGTGAGGGCAGGAATCTCCTGTGGGTCCCACACAATTCCCTGTTGGGTGTTGGAGGACCACCAGGTTTCCTGATTTCCATCCAGTGCCTTGGAAGGTCCATAGCCTGCGTCGTCATTATTGAGTATTGAACTTGCGGAAGATGAGACAATTTCGAGCTTTTCAGCATCCTCAGGAGGAATAACAGGCTCCGTTTCCTCTCCGTCATAAACTTCCACTTCACTAAAGCCGAGTCCAACATTGCGCAGTTCTTTCACACCGTCATGGACAATCAGCAATTCTACGCGAGAAACATTTTCCACCGGAGCTTCAAATTCTGCACGTCCGGGAGTCGCTCCCTTGTGGTCAATGTCTGTAACGGTTTTTTCTGCCAGAGAATTCCCCTGGCTGTCCCGCAGGGTCACTTTTACTTCGTTAATTTGGGAAATTGCCTGGTCTCCCCAAGAAGCGTCATACCGGTTATAAAAATCAACTGTTTTTACGGTAATAGGCTGTTTCCAGTCCAGATAAAAGGTTGGAGCCGGGTCCCACTTGGGCCAATAAGCCGGGTCGCCTCCATGCTGCCAGTTATCATGCATCTGGGAAAGCCAGCAGGTACTCTTATCGCCATCTATTGCTTTTTCGGGAAGGTTCTTTGGCTCATCAGGGCCTTCTGGGAAATCATATACATTGGTTTTCCAGGTAGAACTTGCCGAAACCTCTGCCACCGAAGCCCAGTTCCCATCAGATGGCCGCTGGATGGGAGCCTGCCCATAAATTTCTTCTGTAATCGAATGGTCTGAGGGACCTGCCACCAACCAAGTGTTGATATACGGGGCAGTTCCAGGGCGCTGCATTGCTTCAGCTGTCAGGTTTCTTCCAGGAAGCAGGGAGGTACCGCAGGCACTTGCCATCAAAATGGCCGCCATGGTACCCGAAACAATTCTTTTCCACTTATGTTTCATCAAACATTTTCACTCCTCTTCCAAAAATCAAAATTTCGTATGGCACTAAATATTTCCTTTGGCAGCGTCTGCCAAGGCTCCTCCTCTCTCTTGTTTCTTTACCATACAAAAGCCTACTTATAAAATACCGAAAAACACCACTTTTTTCCACAACAAAAAGCAACAATCTCTTCTAATTCTGTTGATTTTATTCTCTAAAAAGTAACACTCTTCTCTAAAAAGTAACACCCCGGACAATTTAAAAGAATTTGTCCGGGGTGTTATGCTTTTTTACTGCTTTTCCATTTATAAAACTGCAGTTCAAGTTAGAATTTTATGATAAAACACCGGGAAGTCAGCGGCTCCAAAACTGTTTGTAAAACCAGCTCTTTTCCTTGAATCAAAGACGAAGTTTCCCTTTGTACACCGTCATCACGTCCGATTTCCTCTACGGCTGCAGGCGGAACATCCAGCAACACTTTGGGATTTTCATAGGCATCGTTGGAATAGTTCGTCAGCAAGAGGACTTTCTTTCCTTCCAACGCAAACTCGTTAACTGTGACATAAGGGCATCCGTATACCATCGCCGGTGCGGACTGGCAGTTCATAGCCAAAAGGGCTTCCTGCAAAATTTCCTGCCGTACCGAATTTAGCAGTGTGTCATACTGTCCGGTCATATGGCCAAACGGGAAAATCACAACCCGGTTATCCAGGCAAACAACGCCTTCTCCAACTTCTTTTCCACCCGGAGTTTTCACTCGGCTAACGGTTTCCCGACACGAATTATCGTCATATTGGATGCAGAGATAATCGGTCGGCTCCACTCGGGAAGAACAGGTTTGCGTGCTCATTCTGGCCGAGGGAAGCCCCTGATACTGTTTTCCATTGCACACCTGCTCATAGCTGTGCACACCGGTATTACAGGGAATCCATTCCATCTTTTCAGCCTGTATCAGCTTTTGAAGCCCCATTTCAAACAGGATAGAAACCGCTTCGCCATCCAGCAGCAAAGCGTTATTGGCAAAGAGCGTTTCAATCTGTTCGGGAGAAAGGTTGCGGAAATATTGCCCGCTGACAGCCACAATTTTCCCGGAAATTTTTAAGTCATCGCAGTATCGGTAAGCAATTCCGAAAGCCGCCAAATATTCTGCCCAAAAGGTTTCTCTGGGGCAAATAGCCTGGGGCGTATCTCCGCCGGAAGAATGAACCGTATAAGAGGAGCGGCTGCTATATAGTACATAAACTCCCTGCTCCTGGCTGCGGCGAAGCCCCAGCCCGACAACGCCTGTCAGATACGGCTTGATTTTTGATAAGACCGAATCATACTGCTGCACGGGATTCACGCCGTTTCCAGCCATATCAAACAAATTCAAGGTAATCCCTTCGGCACACAACGAAAGGGTACTCTCCATTTGCAGACGGGAAAAGGTCAGGGATTTTGAAAAACGTGTATGCGGATAATTTTCCAGTTCCGGCCAGAGTTCCGTCTCCTCCCCTGCCATTGCAGCTGTAAGTCTTGGGAACCGCTGGAAATCCAGCGCATACCGGATAGGAGACACGTCATGATAAGCCGGTAAATGCGGCCGATTTAACGGCCGTGTGGAACCGGCCAGCCCATGCAGGACGCTATGCCAATCCCGGCCCTCGGCACAGTGGGTTTCGGGTCCTGAACTCATAAGGCCTACCCGGGTTTCCGGCGCTGCATCGTGAACTGCCTCTCCCAGCAGTTTGGCAAAGCCAATCATCGTGTCCCGCGCCGTATCCAGCCACAGCTTCCGATAAGGGGAAGGCTCTCCGGTTTTGGAAAAACCTTCCCGAATTTCTGAAAGCGTGACCTCACGGCCGGCACGTTTGGAAAATTCTTCCCGATGCAGCCGACAGAAACAACCGCCCCACTCCAGCGGAGGATGGTTATGCAAACGAAAATCATCCTCCGCCCAGATAATGCGGAAATGTAGCTTGGCATACATGCCATAGATTTGGCGGATATACGCACGAAATTCTTCATCCAGCGGACAGGCCACTGCCTGTGCTTTGTTTCCCCGACAGTCTTCCATGGTGGTAAAATGCTGTTCCGGCCGAAGCTTTCTTCCCCTGTCTTCGTGGAGCACCGTGGTCCACGGATTGAGAGATACGGTAAACCCGCTTTTTTCCGCTTCCGGTTTCATTTTTCCAATCATGGAAAGCCATTTTTCTGTTTCTTCCGGGGAAAGGTGCCCCTGGTTCAGCTCCTCCATATTTAGAAAAAACTGAATATCGTCTATTTTGGCTTTTTTACAAAAGTCCAGCAGAATTTGGAATTTATCATCAGCATCAAATTCCGGGTCAATTCCAATCCGAAGGGAATACTGATATCCTCCCTCCATCGTCATTCCTCCTTGCCCAAAATGCGTTTTTAATACCGTTTGACAACTTCCATCATCTGCTCCCAGCACTTCTCCATATCGGAAACCAGCTTAAACTGGGTGCGGCAACGGTCCAGATTCTGTCCATCCCGATGGACGGCAAAATAGTGGTCGCCCTCCAGATAATCCGTAAGGAATCTCATTCCGCATTCCAGCGTCATCAGCTTGGCGCCCCAAGGCAGATATTCCTTTTCCTCTTCGGATACCACGCCGCCGGCTCCTGCCAAAAAGCCACGGGTATAAACTTCAAACAAATGCAAATCAAAATTCACTTTGCTCAAATCTTTTTCGTCCTCAGCGCTGTGATTGGCGCCAAAACGAATGGAGTCGCCAAAGTCGTTGCAGGCAAGGCCGGGCATTACAGTATCCAAATCAATCACACAGATTCCTTCGCCGGTAGCCTTGTCAATGAGAATATTGTTGAGCTTCGTGTCATTATGAGTAACCCGCAGCGGCAGCTTTCCCTCTCTCAAGGCACGCAGACAAACTCCGCAATCCTCTTTTCGGGCTTTTGCAAATTCAATTTCTGCCTGGACATCCTTTGCCCGTCCGCAAACATCTGCCTCAATTGCCTTCATCAAATTCTGATAACGGTTCTCCGTATCATGGAACTTTTCAATTGTCTCATACAGGGTGTCAGCCGGATATTCCCGCAGCATATATTGGAACCGTCCAAACGCCTTAGCGGAAGCCTCAAACAGCTCCGGTGTTTCGGCGCTTTGCAAACAGACAGTATCCTCAATAAAGGGATACACACGCCAAGGGCCGCCTTCACTGTCAGTATAATAAGTCTCTCCCTGTACAGTACGTTTTACTGTCAGTGTTTCCCGGGCCGGGTCGCCGCCTTCTGCCCGAATTTTTTCACTGAGATAATCCGTCACGCCTACAATATTGGCCATCAGCTGGTCAGGATGCTTAAAAGCTGCTGTACTCATTCTTTGCAGGATATAGCGCCGGCTGTCTCCGTTCTCCTCCTGTACATACACACAGAAAGTATCGTTAATATGCCCCTGTCCAAACCGAAGCGTCCCCACAACCTGACCGTTAAAATTCCATGCCGCCAACACTTCCGGCAGCATTTTTTCTGCTGTTGCTGACATAATTTTGCAACCTCCCATCAAATTCAGCCGAAATCTCCGGCTGTCAATCTTTCTCTCCGTTAAAACGCCGTACCGTATTCACAAAAGTCATAATATTTTCCACAGGAACTTCCGGCTCCAACAGATGGGTAGGGGCAATTACCAGTCTGCCCTTTTCCCTGCATAGCCTCAGCATCTCCATGGTTTTTTCTTCCACGTCCTTAACGCTCCCAAAAGGCATGGTGGTCTGTGTACCAATCGTTCCCCAAAAAGCGACCTTTTCAGAATAAGTGTTATAAATTTCCACCGGGTCCATGCATTCCGGCTGAATTGGGTTGAGAATATCCACCCCAACTTCAATCAGCTCTGGAATAATCTCCCGAATATCTCCATCGGAATGATAATAGCACAAAATATCGGGTTTCACTTCCTTGGCAGCTTGAATAGCCCTTGCCAACCGGGGTTTGAGCCACTTGCGCCAGGTATCGGCAGACATCATCATCCCGCGTTCTGTGCCAACATCATCCCCGAACACCAGTACATCCACACCGGCTTCTGCAAACTTTGCGGCCAACTTGGTTTTGATTTCTGCAATTCTGTCCAGACAGGCCTGTGCCATTTCTTCGTCAGCAATCATATCCATCAGCAGGTTTTCCATTCCCCGCAGATACCAGGACGGTTCAAAAATATCAATGTTTACCGTCCCATTCATGACAATGTAATCCTGCTGCTTTAATTGCTGAACCTTTTCTGCAATTCCTTCCCAACGATAAGCTTCCAACATATCCGGCAAAGGAAACTTCTTTACCTCTTCCGGCGTTTCAAAAAGGCTCATGGGCGATACAAACGATGCAAAGTGGGCAACGCTTCCATTCCGATACCCCACTCCCCATTCATCAATCCTGTCCACATGTCCAAGATTTTCGAAATACCGGGTATAGTCAACCGGGCAGCGGCTGGGATTTAATTCTACCCTTCTGAACGGACAGCCGAACAGAGATTCAAAATCATTGGTATTATATTCTGCACGGAATTTTTCCTGTAAAGAGCCGCATAAATCCAGCATATAGGGGACTTTTTCGAAGGGCTTTCCTTGGATTTCACAGAAAAAGTTTTCTCGATTTGTCATAGTTTGCAGTCTCCTCCGAGATAGTGTTAAAACATGCTGCCATTATACTTCTTTCCAAAGCTTTTCAGGATAGATTCCTGCCTGAATTTTTTCACGTATCGCCTGCACCACTACCGGCTTGTCTTCTTTATACGTAACGCCATACCATTTGTCATGGCTCTTGAGTACCTGAACTCTGGCTTTATTCTCTTCCAGCAGCTGCGTCACCACGCTGGGCAGGAAATATTCTTTTTTCTGTGCTTCCTCTGCTTTCATTGCGTCCAAAAATGCCCGGAAGCGCTCGCAGGTTTCCTTGACAAAGCTGGGGGTGAATCCCCACAGGTTCATAGATACTACCGTATCGCCGGGCACATCCACCCAGTTTTCGCCGCCGTCTTCTGAATAATGGATTCCTTTCTCATAGGTTCCGATTTTTGTGCGCTCGGTTACCCGCTCGAGAGTGCCATCTTCACGAACCTCGCACAGGCCTCTGGCAACGGTTCCGTGCTCGGTAACGGTATTTTTGAGCAAATATCCCACCATGGCATAACGATAGGTTTCTCCGTCATCCCCCTGGCTCAAATAGTCATAAATTTCTTGAAATGCTTCGGGACCATAATAGTCATCGGCATTAATCACCGCAAAAGGTGCATCAATCACATCTCTCGCACTCATAATGGCATGGCTGGTTCCCCAAGGCTTGGTTCTGCCTTCCGGCACTGAGTATCCATCGGGCAAGTCATCGAGCTGCTGGAATGCATACCGCACTTCCATCTGCTTTTCCATCCGGCTGCCAATCACTTCTTTAAAATCTTCTTCGATTTCGTGCTTGATAATAAATACGACCGTTTCAAACCCGGCGCGCTTGGCATCATAAATTGAATAATCGATGATAACTTCCCCATTGGGACCAACCGGGTCAATCTGCTTCAATCCGCCATACCGGCTGCCCATACCCGCTGCCATCACTACTAAAATTGGTTTTTTGTTCATATAAATTCCTCTTTTCAAATCATTTGCCGGTCTTCCCGGCACACCTCCCCAGAGTACCATAAATTTTCTCTGGTTCAATGCCATTGTAACAGAATCAGGCCGCCATAAAAAGTCCCCTGATTCAGAATTTTTCATAGCAAACTAAAAATTTATTTTTAACCAACCGGTTGATTCATAGCCTCTAAAAAATTTTATCAACTACTCTTATTCCTTTGGGATGGTGCCCTTGTGTTATCTTCATACACATTTCCGGTTGGCAAATTCAAGAATTTCTTTGGCCTCCTTCTCTGTATACTCAAAATCAAAATAAC
>DYBQ01000078.1 GCA_019418545.1 Clostridiales bacterium
GGCTCGGAGATGTGTATAAGAGACAGGTGTGGATATGACAGAAGAGGGGGTTGAGGTTTCTGTCCAGTCGGCCCAGCCGGAAGAAGAGGGAAGCCTTTCTTTTCAGCAGGCACAGGGAAAAACACTTTTGGAAGCTTTGGATAAGCTGATTCAAAAGAGCGGGAAAATCCCTTTGTATTCTCACAATACTACGATTGTTCTTGGAAAAGAATGTGGAGAAAATGGTGTGGAAGGGATTATGGATTTTTTTGTGCGGTATTATGAGACACGCCCGTCTGTGAGTGTATTTTTGGCAGATGGGAAAGCCTCGGATATTTTAGGACTGAAAAAGGATGGGGAGTATGTAGAAGCAAAAAACCTCACGCAAATTGGCCAAAGCGGGTTTGCCAATGGCTGGACAGCAAATGTGAGAGTGATTGATTTTGTTAATCAGCTAAAAGGGGAAGGAAGCTCGCCGTATATGCCAATGCTTTCCATACAGGGCGAAGAAGTGGAAGCAATCGGAATGGCTTTGTTCCGGCAGGATAAATATTGCGGTATGCTCACCCCAGAAGAAAGCCGCGTTTTATTGCTGTTGACCAAAGGCCTTTCTGGTGGGCAAATTGTATCCGAGTTTCCCGAAACCGGAAAAGTAACCTTTACCATCCGGCAGGCAGACGGAGCGGTGCTCCCCGAAATTCAAAACGGGAACCCCCGTCTTACCATTGAAGCGGAGGGGTTAGTGGAAATCAGCTCCATGGACAAAATGAGCCCTGCGGTGGATTGGGATAACAGGGAAGAACTCCTTATAAAAATGGAAGAAACCATTTCACAGGATTTTACTTCGCAAATTCAGGCGGTGCTGAAAAAAACGCTGCAAGACTGGCACACAGACCCCTTTGGAATTGGGCGCACCCTGATGCAGCGGGAAACCGCCTGGTGGAAGAAAAATTCCGGCAGCTGGGAAGAGAAAATGGCCCAAATGGAAACCGTGGTTTCCACTAACATGACAGCGCTGCGGGTAGAGCAGGAAGTAGCTCCTTAGCAGCCTATGATACACTCTACTGGACGAGAGGGGAAATATCTGGTATAATATAAAAAACGATTCCGCAAATGAAAGGGGGAGAGGGTATCGGGAAGTTACAGTGGAAACGGGTGGTTTTGCTCCTGTCGGCAGCTTTTTTGGCTGTTTTTTTGAGCAGCTGCCAGGAAATCGACCCCCGCACGGTTTATAATCAGGCTCAAAAAAAAACCAATGCCCTTTCCAGCGGTGAGCAGCAGATTCACCTGGCGTTTGTGATTGAGCCCGAAGGGGAAAATACGTGCTATTCCTGGGATATGACAGCCCGTTTTGTTACCTTGGAAAAAGAGTCGCAGCTGGAAGTCCAGTCGAAAAACAGTTTTCCAGACAAGGAATTTTATTCCCGCTCGGTATATGCAGACGGAACTTTCTATGTGGATGATGACGGTACGCAGTATCAGGCGCCCATGGAATATGCAATGATGCAGGAGAGAATTACCCGGATATATCCTGATATCAGTTTTTCTGTGTCTCAGCTAAAAAATCTGGAAGTGGAAGATAAGGAAGACGGGAAATATTTTTCTTTTCAGGTGTCTGCAAAAAATGTCGCCCAGCTTACCGACTTTGTTATGAATCAAATCCAAAATTTCAGCAGCAATATCCCCACAGATATTATTACGAAAACAGCTTCTGGGGAGATAATCGTGGACGAAAACAGCTATCTGTCTTCTTTGGAATTAACAGTGCCCTGTGTGGTAATACGGGACGGGCAAGAGAAGGAAGCCCAGCTGGAATATAGCCAAAAACTGGTGGAGCCAGGGAAAAAGGTTACGATTGATTTGGAAGGCCTTTCGGAATATCCAGAGGTGTCCATGTGGGATTTGCCGTGGTGACCAGTTTTATTTGAATAGTGAGTATGAAAAGAGCGTGCCCCGAGCAATAGGGCACGCTCTCTTTTTTAATTTAATGATTAAAAGCCTTCGACATAAAAATCCTCTTCGCCGGCGGCATCATCAAAAAGGCCGCTGTCTATAGAGCTGTCTGATGCATCCTGATAGGAATCGGGGTCTTCCACCGTAATCTCAACTGCCTGCCCCGGATTTACCAAAGACAGGTTCATCGTAACATCTGCCGAAGAGGTAACATCATCCTGGGTGACTTCGCAGGACAAATCGATTTTTTGGCCAATCAGGTATCCATCCTTGTTTACGGTATATTCTCCGCTCAGGGATTTTAGATTGATTTCCTGCTGCGCATCATCGCTTTGCATATCCATAGCTTTCATAATGGAATCCAGCAGTGATTTTGCCGTCTCTTCATCAGCTGTAAAGAAGAATATAACATTGTCCCCGTCCATTTTCATTTCCAAATCAACGAGGTCCTTTATATCCTCGGAATTAAATTCTGTTAATTCAAAAATTTCGCTGCTTTCCTCCATAAATTCATCATAATCCATAGTGGATTTGATTTTGTATCCCATGGAATCCGAATACAATGTGCCGTCCTTATAAATAATGTCGATATTTATATCTTGTCCCATAAGAGCAGTGGACATCGTATACGCCATAGCTGGGTTTTCTTTGTCGTTAACAGCTTTCAGGTTTATGTCCACATCAAAGCCAATCCGCATTCCGCCAGATTCTGTGTCTAAAGATGCTTCCAAGTTATATTCCACAGATTCCAGCGATTGGGTTTTGGACATGGCGTTTTGCAAAATTTCAGTTGGATTTGCTTTTTGGCAGCCGGAAAAGCCCAGGAGCATCAGGCCTGCCAACAATACGGGCAAAACTCGTTTTTTCATTTCAATCTCTCCTTTTCAAAATCGGGTATAACGGATTCCGATACAACAATATTATACCAATTACCCAGCAAAAAGTCTATAATTTTTCCATAACAAACCTGTTATTTACAAAATCTGTTTGCTGAAATCTGGAAAAAAGAAATTTGCAGAGCGGGCGATTTGTGTTATAATCAATAATAATCCATACATAGAAAAATATGTTTGCAGAAAGCGGATGATAGAGTATGATAAACAAAGCGGAAGCGGATTTTCAAAAGGCTGCAGCTTTGTATTGGGCGCTTGGCGGCAGCATGCCTCATCAGGCCGAAAGGGAAAAAGAAGCACAAGAGCTGGTGAAAAATTCCCCCAGCCGGGAAAAGCTGCTGATGCGGGCGGCCGAGCTTTGTGGTAAGGGAGACAGCCCGGAAAGAAAATATCTGCTTGCCAAAATATACAGCTGGCTTGGCGCTTCCTATGCCCGGGAAACCATTCGGTGGGCATCGGCCTATCTGTCCGGGGAACCGTGGAAGCTTTTGCCAGGAGGGACCACCAGACAGGAAGGGATTTTAGTCAGCCAGGAAAGCGCTGTGCGTGCCTCCCTGTTTGCCGACATGGCACAGGCGCAAATGCTGCTGGGCGAAACCGGCCCGGCCTTAAGTAATTATGCCGAGGCTTTCCGTCTGGAGCCTTATAATGCGATGTATCCGGTTAAAATTGCCGATATTCTGGCAGCTACCCGGGGACTGGAGGAGGCACTGAATTATTTGAATAATCAAAAAGCCTCTGCCTATTACAAGCCGGTTTCCTATGTGGATGCACGGGGAGCCCGGAAAAATAATGATACCTTCCGTCAGCTTCTGGATTCTCATATCCGTAAGCTGACAGCACGAAAAGAAAACCTGCTGTAAGGGAAAAATAAGGAAAAGGGGAACTGCATTTGAAAACCGAAAGAATCTATCCGGCGGTTACGATTACCAAAAAAGGAGAAGCAAGCATTCGAAAAGGGCATCCCTGGGTCTATGACGCAGAAATTACCCAAATGGATGCAGAGCGTCCGATTATCGATGGGGAATTGGTGGATGTGCTGTCTGGAAAAGGCCGCTATCTTGGGACCGGGTTTTATAACAGCCATTCCAAAATCCGGGTGCGTGTCATTTCGTCTAACGCCAACGATACCTTTGATGAAGCGTTTTTTTGCCGGCGGCTGCGCCATGCCTGGGACTATCGAAAGACGGTTATGGGGAAGGATACTTCCTGCTGCCGGTTGATTTTTGGAGAAGCAGACCATTTCCCCGGCTTAACAGTGGACCGGTTTGGAGACATTCTGGTAACACAGACCCTTTCTTTGGGGATTGAAAAGCGAAAAGATATGCTATTCCCGGCTTTCGTCAACATGCTGCGGGAAGATGGGGAAGATATCCGCGGAATTTATGAGCGAAACGACGTGGCGATTCGCCGGTTGGAAGGCATGGAAGAGGGCAAGGGCTTTTTTGCCCTTCCGGGCGAGTCTTTGCCGGAAAGCACCCGGACAGAAATTGTCGAAAATGGAATTCGCTATGGAGTGGATTTTGAAAATGGACAGAAAACCGGTTTTTTCCTGGACCAGAAATATAACCGCCAGGCGGCGGCAAAGCTTGCACCGGGAAAACGGGTGCTCGACTGCTTTACTCATACCGGCTCGTTTGCGCTGAATGCAGCAAAAGCCGGAGCAGAAAAAGTGTGTGCCGTGGATATTTCTGCTGATGCAGTGGAGATGGCCCAAAAAAATGCACAGCTGAACGGACTGGAAGGAAACATGAGTTTCCGGCAGGCAAATGTTTTCGACTTGCTTCCTCAGCTGGAGCATGAGCCAGGTGCCAATTTTGACTATATTATTTTGGACCCGCCGGCTTTTACCAAGTCCCGTCAAACAGTCCGGCAGGCTGCGCGGGGCTATAAAGAAATCAACCTTCGGGCTATGAAGCTTTTGCCCAGAGGCGGCTATCTGGCCACCTGTTCCTGCTCGCATTTTATGACGGAAGAGCTGTTCTGCGAGATGCTTCGCAGTGCAGCGTTTGACGCCAATGTTTCGCTGCGGCAAATAGAAGCCCGCCAGCAGGCGCCGGACCATCCCATTTTGTGGAATGTTCCCGAGACCAACTATTTAAAATTCTACTTATTCCAGGTAGTGTGATAGTTGCCCTGCGCTTTCATCCGCATAACAAAAGAGGCCGGTGTATACCGGCCTCTCTTTTTGTGTGTCAGGCATAGTGATATCGTTTTTTCTGCGTGATAAAGAAAATGATGCTAACAGCCAGCGCCAGCAGTTCGGCCGCCGAGATGGCCAGCCAAACCCCGTCAATCCCCACAATAGCAGGCAAAATGAGGATGGACGCCATCGCAAAAAAGAAATGGAGGCCGAGATAATCCCGTTGTTTAAAGCGGTAAAAAAGGCGGAGCTGAAAACATTAAATCCGCTGATACAGAAAGAAAGCGCATAGATTCGGAATCCCCGGCAGGTTAATTCAAACAGCGCCCGGTCATATCCCACAAACCAGTTGGCCAGCGAAGCGGAAAGAAGCTCCGAAGAAAACAGCATCCCAATGCCAAACATAGAAGTAATGAACAGGCTTTTTCGAAATAGGTTTTTTAGCTCATCTGTCCGTGCCGCACCATATTGGTAGCTGATAACAGGCGCGCTGCCAATGGCATATCCAAAGTAGACGGCTGCAAAAATAAAGTTGACATACATAATGACCCCATAGGCTGCAACACCGTTTTCTCCCGCAAGCTTCATGAGCTGGAAATTATACAGGATATTCACCAAAGAAGCAGAAAGGTTGGTCATCAGCTCTGAAGAACCGTTGATACACACCCGAAGAAGGACGCCCCACTCCAGCCGGGTTTTGGTCAATTTAAGAAGGCTGTCGTTTTTTCTGGCAAAGTAAAAAATGGGAATTATACCGCCTACCGTTTGGCTGATAACCGTAGCGGCAGCAGCACCGGCGATTCCCCATTGAAACACGGCGACAAACAGGGCGTCTAATATCATATTGGTAAGCCCGGCGGCAACGGTTACCAAAAGCCCAAGCTTTGGCTTTTCTGCCGCCACAAAAAAGCTTTGGAAGAGATTTTGCAGGATGAACATGGTGATAAATAAAATCAGGATTCTTCCATACAAAACACAGTCTTCCAGCATTTGGCCTTCGGCGCCCAATGCCTGCGAAATGGGGCGCATTCCAACAAAACCAACTATTGTTAATAGAACCCCGGCTCCCATGGCGGCATATACCAGCATGGAAAAATAGCGGTTGGCATTTTCTTTTTTTCCTTCCCCAAGCGCCATGGACACCACAGCACTGCCGCCGGTACCTACCAAAAAACCAAGGGTGCCAAACGCCATGAGTACCGGCATTATCAGATTAACAGCGGCAAATGCAGTTTTTCCCACAAAATTGGAAACAAACAGTCCATCTACCACGCTGTATATGGAAGTGAAAACCATCATGACGATGGAAGGAAAAACAAAACGCAAAAGCCGGCTATAAGTAAAATGGTCGGATAATTGAATTCTCATAAAAATCCCTTTCAGATTATTTTTGAGAGGATGGCTTTCCCGGAAGCTTTTGGATAATCTTCTCAGCCTCTCTCCTCATTCCCTGACAATATTTTTGATTTATCTCTATGAATGTTTTACGCTCCTGGGCCGAAAACTGTTTTAATGTGTTTTGTTCTGCCGCAAAAACCAAATCCACTGTTTCAGATGCAAAATGGATTCCTTCTGAAGTGAGCCGCAGCAGCTTGTTTTTTTGGTTTTTTCCGTCACTTTCCATCCTGATATATCCCAATGACTGCAATTTTTTCAGCGCTGAGTTTACGGTTTGGCGCGGAAGCTGCAAAACTTCGCAAATTCCTGCCTGGGTATATTCCCGGCTGGTTTCCCGCAAAAGATATAAAATCCAAAAAGCACAGTTGGAAAGCCCAAAGGCACCAGCTAACCGATGATATACTTCATCCGTATCTTTGAAAATGTGATTATACTGAAGCAGTATCTCGTATAAATCCGATTCTTTCATAAAAGAGTTCCTTTCTCAAACAGTAAAATTGTCCGAAATCGGACATAAATCAATGCGGCTATTATAGTCCGATTTCGGACAAAAGTCAAGCCTTTGATTTTTAACTTGTTTTGAAAAATGCGTGCTTGTCATTGTGCTGCAAAACAATTTTTTGTAAGCGTGGTTTAATTTTGTATAAATGTCTGGTAAAATATAAATAATGAGAAAAATATCGGAGGCACCTAAGATGTCGGATTATAATCATTATAAAGTAAATAACGAGCCAAAACCTTTGGATAATGACGCGCTTACCCGTTTTGTCTATTTACACGATGATGATATTACCCAGCTGATTGCACAAATTCATTCACTGGAGCGCCGGGTTCAGGAATTGGAGGAGCAATTGCGCGAAAAGTCAGAATAAATTTTATTTTTTTCATAGAAACGGCTGCCGCTGCATACTTTTAAGTCAGGAAGCTCCTTGTGGAGGAAGACAGAAAGGATGTGGCGTATATGACCATAGTATCTTCCGAGGTAAAGTCTGGCGGGGAAAAGCAGCAGGGAACAGTCCCACACAATCTGGTGCTGGAAAACCGCCGCCATTTAACAGCCGTTGGGGTAATGAATGTAGATACCTATGATGAAGAAAGCATTGCAGCCAACACCCAGGGGGGGCCATTGCTGATTCGGGGAAAAAACCTGCATTTGGATAGGCTGAACACCGAAACCGGCGAACTAACGGTTTCGGGGGAAATTTGCTCCATGAGTTATGGAGAATCGCGTCCGCAGGGCTCGTTTTTCTCCCGGCTTTTCCGATAGAGCATGATGGCGGAAGAGTTTTTCCCGGGATTCCTGCTTTCTTTAGGCGCCGGCGTGCTGCTGGGCGCTGTATACGACGGCTTCCGAGTGCTTCGAATGGTGTTGGGCGGAGGAAAAAATCATCAGTTTGTTTTTGATTTGCTGTTTATGTCATTTGCCGCACTGATAACTTTCCTGGTAGCGCTGGCTGCCGAATCCGGCCAATTGCGCTTTTATCAGCTGGCCGGAGAGGGGATTGGCATATGCTTGTGGGGGCTTACGTTTGGAGAACTCACTTTGTGGACAGCAGGCGCCCTTCGGTGGCTCATAAGAAAAATTACACAGTTGTCCCGCCGGATATGCCGCCGCCTGTTATCTGGATGCAGCCGGATTCTGGGACGATTTTGGAAGAAAAGAAGTAAAAAAATGAAAAATAAACGGGGGAAAGCAAAAAAATCCCTTGAAACAGGCAGGGAGAGTAGTGTATAATCAAAGAAGTCAGAAAATTCCCAAAGGGGGAAATTGGCTTTCTGAAAAGGAGGAGCAAAAATGCGTGTGTTGCAAAAGAAAAAGGTTAAGGGCAGCATCTTGCTCCGGTTTTCCATTTTGTGCCTGATTGTCTATGTTATGGCTGCTTTGATTAGTCAGCAAATCGAGATTAACCAAAAACGCAGCGAGCTAGAAAGCCTGAACAATCAAATTCAGGTGCAGGAAGTGGAAAATGAAGAGTTGCGCCATACCATTGACGCCAATGCAGAGGACGGCAGTGAGTATGCAGAGCGGGTAGCCAGGGAGGAACTGGACTATGCAAAAAACGGAGAGCGCGTGTTTATCATTATTTCTGGTGAATAAAGAGCGCCTCTGGTTTTGATTTATATTTAAGGAGGAAAACAGTCAGGTATGCAGCTGGAGGTAGGATCGATTCTGGAAGGCAAGGTCACTGGTATCACAAAATTTGGGGCGTTTGTAGAACTGCCCGGGGGAAAAACCGGTATGGTACATATTTCGGAAATTGCCCCCACATTTGTCAAGGAAATCCGCGATTTTGTCACTGAGAATCAAACAGTAAAAGTCAAGGTGCTCAGTGTTAGCGAAGAAGGGAAAATCAGCCTGTCAATGAAGAAGGCGTTGGATCCTGCACAGCAGCAGTCTCAGCGGAGAGAGCAGAGAAACGGAAACACTCCCCGTGCTCCTCGCCAGCCCCGGCCGGCGGCTGTTAGCCCCGGACGTCCCGGCAACTATGAATGGCAGAGCCGCCGTAACGAGGGCGGCAGCTTTGAGGACATGATGTCCCGCTTTAAGCAGAGCAGCGACGAGAAAATGTCCGATTTGAAACGGGCCGTAGAGAGCAAGCGCGGCGGGTTCTCCCGTCACAACAACTCCCGAGGCTGAACACACAACCGAAAGCCCAGAATCCATCAGGCGGCGGGAGGAAAACTCCCTGCCGCTTTTGTTATGTAAGGAGGAAACCCAATGCTTTTAAAAAATGCCGCCCTTCACACCATGGAGGGCTTGGACTATGAAAATGGCTGGCTGGCATCTCAAAACGGCGTGATTGTGGGTCTTGGCCCCATGGAGACCTGCCCCGAAAGGCCGGGGGAAGAGTGGCTGGATTTGGAAGGCGCCCATGTGTATCCCGGTTTTATTGACGCCCACACCCATTTGGGCATGTGGGAGGATGGCCTGACCTTTGAAGGGGACGACGGCAACGAGGAAACCGACCCCATTACCCCTCAGCTTCGGGCTATTGACGCACTCAACCCCATGGACCGGTGCTTCCGGGAGGCGCTGGAAAGCGGCGTGACCACAGTAGTAACCGGTCCCGGCAGCGCCAACCCCATCGGCGGGCAGATGGCGGCCGTGAAAACCTATGGGAAATGTATTGACAAAATGATTGTCAAAGCGCCCCTTGCCATCAAAATGGCACTGGGGGAAAACCCCAAAAGCGTGTATCACGGCAAAAACCAAACCCCCGTTACCCGTATGGCCACGGCAGCGCTGATTCGGGAGCAGCTGTATAAGGCACAGCGGTATCTGGATGATGTGGACAAGGCGCTGGCCGAAGAGGATGTGGATATGCCGGAATATGACATCCGGTGTGAGGCGCTGCTGCCCCTGTTGCGGGGAGAAATCCAGGCCCACATCCACTGCCACCGGGCAGATGATATTTTTACCGCCATCCGCATTGGCGAGGAGTTTGGGCTGGATTATGTGATTGTCCACGGCACCGAAGGCTATTTAATCGCCGATGAGCTGGCCGAAAAGCAGGCAAGGGTGCTCAGCGGGCCAATTCTCTGCGACCGCTCTAAGCCGGAGCTGCGGAACCTGACGCCGGCCTGCCCGGGAAAGCTGTGTGAGGCTGGGGTGCAGACCGCACTGATTACCGACCATCCGGTGATTCCCCTGCAATATTTGTCCCTGTGCGCCGGGCTGGCCGTCCGGGAGGGGATGGACAGGGAAGCCGCACTGCGGGCCATTACTATTGAACCAGCCCGGATTTGCGGGATTGACCATCGTGTAGGCTCGCTGGCAGTGGGCAAGGATGCCGACTGCGTGGTGTTCCGCCAGGACCCGCTGGCACTGGCAGCCAAGCCGGAGCGGGTGTTTGCAGGCGGACAGGAAGTGTAAAAAAGGAGGAATCTCTTATGATTCGTGTGATAGAAGCAGCCGAAATTACCCGGACAATACGCCGGCTGTGTATTGAAGCCAACCGGCAGCTTCCGGCGGACATGGAAGCCTGTATCCGCTGTGCCGCCGAAAAGGAGAACCATCCCATTGGGAAGTCCATTATGAAGGACATTTGCGATAATATGGATGCTGCCCGGGAGCTGACGCTGCCGGTTTGTCAGGACACCGGCATGGCGGTGGTGTTTGCCGAGGTGGGGCAGGACGTTCATATTGATGGGAATTTTGAAGAAGCCGTTAATGAAGGCGTGCGCCAGGGCTATGTAGAGGGCCTGCTGCGCTGCTCGGTTGTGGCCGACCCCATTCGCCGGGGCAACACCAACGACAACACACCGGCAGTGCTCCACACCCGGCTGGTGCCCGGAGATAAGGTGCGGCTGATGGTGGCGCCAAAGGGCTTTGGCAGCGAGAATATGAGCCGGGTGATTATGCTGACCCCGTCGGCTAGCCGGGAGCAAATTATCGGTGCCGTGGTGGAAACTGCCCGACTGGCGGGAGCGACCCCCTGCCCGCCTATGATGCTGGGGGTTGGCATTGGCGGCGACTTTGAGCTGTGCGCTCTGCTTGCAAAAAAAGCCTTGTGCCGGCCGGTTTCTCAAAGGAACCCCGACCCCTTTTATGCACAGCTGGAAAAAGACATGCTGGAGGCGGTGAACCAGCTGGACATTGGGCCTCAGGGCTTTGGCGGACTGACTACGGCGCTGGCTGTTAACATTGAGCAGTATCCCACCCATATTGCCGGTTTGCCGATTGCCGTCAATGTTGGCTGTCATGTAACCCGTCATGGAGAAGCTGTGCTCTAATTTCCAGACTTGGGCGGGCAATGCCGCAGCCAATATACAGGTTTGTTTTTCAAGAAGCTCCTTTTTAATGAGAAAAAGGGGCTTCTTTTTGTTTATGCCTGTTCTATTCCTTGCCTGCCCTGGGGGGGGGAATTATAGGGGCAAATTTTCGGAAATCTGCATACCTTTGAAAAAAAGATATAATTTCTTTACAATTCATCAACAAAACCCTTTAAAACTTTTATCAATTGTGTTATACTATAAGCACAGATACAGGCAGCCATCCAATGGGAGAGTTGCTGGCCGGGAAAATCCGTTTCCGGGAAGGAAGCTGCCTGCATAGTTTAAAAGTGTTAGGAGATGTTGGCATGAAAATTACGATCATCGGCAGAAAGGTTACCCTGCGGGACAACTTTAAGGAGCTGGCTACGAAAAAGCTCATGCGCTTTGACCGGATTTTCGACGAGAATGCAGAAGCAACCGTTACGGTAACGCTGGAG
>DYBQ01000079.1 GCA_019418545.1 Clostridiales bacterium
CAACAAGTGGATGGCATTTGTGCATGAAAGATAAAAAAACCGGTGAGACCACTATTATGTGCAACAAGCCGGACTGCCTTCACGAAAAAGAGCAAGACTCCAATCGTAAAATGGAATGCAACGCCTATTTCCCCGGATGTGCAGGAATGTCTTATTATCAGGGGAAGCTTTATATCCATGCAATGATTCATAAAGGAATAGACCCAAATGACGACTATGAGGCCATCTATGAAGTAGATACGGCAGGCTCCACTCGAAAGGAAATTTATCGGAGCAAACAGTCGATATCAACATTGATGACTCATCGTGGGTATTTGTATATTTCATTCTCGGACTTCTATGATTTTTTGGGAACGGATTACAAGGAGAATCCAGAAAAATTTGA
Organism: Clostridiales bacterium; assembly: GCA_019418545.1. Lineage (GTDB taxonomy): Bacteria > Bacillota > Clostridia > Oscillospirales > Acutalibacteraceae > Heritagella_A. Next base: position 386 of record DYBQ01000079.1, read on the forward strand.
AGGATGTAAATGTAATGTAATACGAATTCCCCTTTCGAATCCTTCCAAGGAACCGGAAACTATTTGGGAGGAAACGGAAAAGCCGTGCCAAATCAACGCCATGTTTGCCTATGGGAACCGGGTGTATCTATGTGTGATTTCAGAAGAGGTTCCCGGATTTCAGGTGTATAATATTCAGGACAAATCAATCTATGTGCCAGAGATTTCAATTCACGGTACCTTCATTGCGGTTGCAAATGGCCATTTAGTTGGGGGGACGAATGAGTTGCCGCCCAACAAAAAGGTATATCAGACGGATATGGACGGGAACGTGGAAAAAGAGCTTGATTTACCTCCGATGGGGGTCATGGTTTGCAACGGAAAATATCTTATCAGCGATAATGACTTAGAAATTGGAACAGGCGATATAAAACCAGAGGATAGAGCAATTAAAATTTATGATATGGATTACCGTCTTATCCGGGAAGTAAAGCTGGGAGAAGATGTTCTTTTTGAAATTGGGCTGAACGAGCAATATTATTTCTATCTGAACAGTGATGGTGGAGAAGGATACGATATTTGGGCGGTTGATTTAAGCCGGTTGGACGAAGAAGATTTGCAGGGCGAGTTGTTCCTTCCTATCACTTCCTATTGATATAAAATATCTGCCAGAAAGGGGGCGGTTTCATGCGAAAACTGATAGCATTGCTGCTCCCCATTCTGCTTTTGGCGGCGGGGTGTAATAGCTCACCGCCGGAAGAAGATTTGGGAGACACCTATCAGATGGGGATAGACCATCAATATTTTTTTAGCCCACTGTATACCACAATTTGTGAATCAGAAGATAGCTATTATTGGATGAGAGGGGGAAACAGCGGGTACCTGTATATGAAAGATAAAAAAACAGGAGAAACCACTGCACTGTGCAACAAACCGGATTGCCTGCATGATAAGGAAGCGGATGATTCCCGTGAATCAGACTGTAACGCCTATTATCCCACGTGCCAAGGAATAGCGTATTCTCAGGGGAAAATATATGTCCTGTCATCAGCTGGTGGAGAGGACATCAATCGTAAATATGCTGTTATTTATGAAGTCGATACCAGCGGCTCTGCCCGAAAGGAATTTTATCGTTCCGAAAAGCAAATCAGTACATTCATCGTTCATCGGGGATACCTATATCTCTCTTTTTCAGATTTTGTGCGGGACTTTGAGGATTACGAAAATAATCCGGAATTAATGGAAGGATGCAAATGTGAGGTTATCCGAATACGGCTTGATAATCCTTCTCAGGAACCAGAAGTTGTGTGGGAGGAAACAGAAAAACCTTGCCAAATCAATATGATGTCTGCTTATGGCAATCAAGTCTATTTGCAGGTAACTGCCAATGATATGCCTGGTTTTCAGGTGTATGATATTCAAACAAAATCCATCAGCATCCCTGAAACAGAAGTTGGAAGCTTTACAGTTCCTGTTGTCAATCATCACCTGTTACTTTTCAATGTAGGTGAGTCAACCAGTAGAAAAGTATATGAAACAGACCTAAAGGGAAATATTGAAAAAGAGGTCAGTTTATCTGGAACGGCGCTTGTGTACGGAAATGAAGAATACATAATCTGTGACAATGAAATGGATGTTAGATATGGACGTATCGAATCTAAGGACAGAGCCATTCAAATTTATGACAAGGAGTATCAGCTGCTAAAAGAATTCAATCTGGGAAATGATATGCTGCCGGGAATAGGAATGGATGAACAGTATTACTTCTATCTGAAAAGCACAGGTGAGGAAGGATACGACATATGGGCGATTGACTTGACACGGTTGGACGAAGAAAATTTACAGGGCGAGTTATTCCTTCCTATTAGTTCCTATTGAGATAAAATATCTGACAGAAAGGGGGTATCATGTGGAAACTGGGTACGCTTGATTGCTGTAAAACATCCAGAACTACCTTGTTTCATAATAGGAGCGTACCGCAAAAAAATTGAAAAAGTGGAAGAATCTAACATTTTATAGGTTGATAAAATTAAACAATTATCGTATCATGTGAATATAATTATCGTACACATTTCCTAAGTCAGGTCGTACGAAAAAAGTATGGACAGCCGAGAAAGGAGCAATCATGATGCGTAAATGGATGGCAATGTTGTTGATTCTTCCCATTCTGCTTTTGGCGGGATGCAGCAGCCAGGAAAAAAACCTTGGCGATGACTATCTGCTGGATACCGATGACCAGTATTATCTGCGCAACACGATAGAAAACGAGATTTTGGAATCCGAGGACAGTTATTACGTATTCGGCCTCCATTATCTGTATTCCATTGACAAAAAAACCGGGGCGGAAACACCAGTATGCAATAAACCCGATTGCCTTCACGATAACGAGCCGGATGATAGCCGGCGTGCAGACTGCAATGCCTATTTTCCCGCACAAGGCAGTATGGCCTATTATCAGGACAAGCTGTACATAGTGGATACTGTGGGATTCGATTTGGATAAGAAAGAGTCTGTATATGAAGTGGATTTGAGCGGGTCTGGCAGAAAGAAAATTTATCAGGCCGAAAAGACAATCAGCACTATGATTGTACATCGAGGCTATTTGTACCTTTCTTTCTCAGATTTTGTTTATAGCAACGATGCCTATGAGAAAAACCCCGACATGCTGCAGAACTCCAGCTGTGAAGTCGTGCGGATTCCCATTGACAACCCCTCTCAGGAGCCGGAAACGGTTTGGAAGGTACAGGGGGTTCCAGCACAAGTCAACGTGATGTCTGCTTATGGGAACCGGGTGTATATGACAATCAGCAACCTTTCTGAAGATGCAGATGCCTTGCCAAGAATGGTTATTTATCATATCCTGGAGCACAAAACCACCGAAAGTAAGGAAATTGGCTGGAATAATTCTGTACGCTGGGATGATGCCTTTATTGCGTTTCCACAAACATTGGACGATAAAAAAGCGCAGCTGGCAGATGCAGACGGAAACCCGAAGGGAAATCTGGATTTGGACAGCCAGCTGGATTTTTACAGCAATGACCAATATTTGGTTGTAGATAATGAGTCCTTGGTGCGTTATGGTGAAGTTCCCAGAGAAGACCGGGCGATTCAAATTTATGATAAGGAGATGAACCTCGTAAAAGAAATTGAGCTCGGTACTGGTACGCTTCCCGGCGTGGGTATGGACCAGCAGTATTTCTTTTATCTGCACGAAGGGGAAGACCAGAAAACAGGCGGGACGGATATTTGGGCAATCGATTTGAGCCGGTTGGACGAGACGGATTTAGAGGGAGAGCCATTTTTTACCTATGTAGCGCCAAACTCTCAGGGAATGGTTATTGTGTCATAAAGCAGACAAAAAACAGATAGGATGGTGGAAGATGACAAAGTGTATAATGGAAGGGCTCAACAAATCCTATGGCCAAAAGCACGCGCTGGTGGATTTCTCCTGCACTCTGACACCCGGAATCTATGGGTTGTTAGGCCCCAATGGTGCAGGAAAAAGTACATTGATGAATATCATTTCTCAAAACCTTGTACCAGACTCCGGCACCATCCGTTTGGAGCCAGAGGGGGACATTCTGCGCACATTGGGATATATGCCGCAGCAGCAGGCTTTGTATGAAGATTTTAGTGCCAGAAGTTTTTTATACTATATGGCGGGATTGAAAAAAATCAAATCGCCGGGAAAAGAAATAGAGCATCTTCTCGAGGTGGGCAATCTTCAGGATGCCGCGCATAAACGGATGGGCTCCTATTCCGGTGGTATGAAGCAGCGGGTGCTGCTGGCCCAGGCTCTGCTGGGGAATCCAAGCATCTTGCTGTTAGACGAGCCTACTGCAGGTCTCGACCCTCGTGAGAGAATTCGAATCAGAAATTTTATCAGCGAATTTTCCCGGGATAAAATTGTTCTTTTGGCCACCCATGTAGTCAGTGATATTGAGTATATTGCCAGCCAGGTAATCCTGCTTAGCAGCGGGAAAACCATCGGCATTCACACTACCGGAGAATGGCTGGATTCTATTGAGGGAAAGGTGTGTGAATGCTTGGTATCGGAAGAAGAAATTTCACAATACCAGCAGCAATATCAAATCAGTAACATTTTCCGGGAAAGCGGCGGCATCAGTCTGCGAATTATTAGCGACATGCCGCCTGAAAATGCAAAGCCAGTAAAACCTATGCTCGAAGACGTATATTTGTACTATAGTAATGCGAGTGAGGCTGACCATGAAACATGAATTAAAAAAAATAATGAGCCGTGGAATTCTGATGCTTCTGGCTGTCTGCATTGCCGCAAACGGATATCTTTACTTTAATCGTATCATGGGGATGGAAGGGCTTTTGCTGCAGCAGTATTCTGAATATCAGAACCTTTTGGAAATTCTGAATGAAGACCTGCAAGCCGACCTCACTGCGGCTTTTCCAGCGGAAGAAGAACATCAGTATGCTCTCTATCAAGCAATTACCCAGCAGGAGTATTTGCAGATGTATCCTCAATATATCCAGGAGATGCCAGAGCGTGCCAAATCCGCAGCATTGCTGTCCAAGTCTGGCGACAGTGGTTTTTCTCAAAGAAACATTGATAAAACGGTTGCTGATTTTGAAGGGCTGGATACTCTTCCCGTCCGTGCAGGCCTTGATGGGGCGGTGAAGAATTTATATCAATTTCCCCTTTCGGACATTATTGTACTGGCGTTTATTCTGATAGTGTGTGTACGCCTGTTTTCCAGGGAATATGAGCAAAAGCTATATCCTTTGATTCTGGCGTCCCCCTCCCGCTTAAAAGTTGGGGCCCAGAAAATCGGCGCTCTTTTTCTGATGGTCCTGCTTATCAATGTGGTGATTTATGGGGGGAATCTTCTCATTGGCGGCGCAGTTTTGGGGTTTGGAGATGTAAGCCGTCCCATCCAGTCTATTCCAGAATTTCGTACCTGTACCTTGGTGATTTCCTGCTTGGAATACATTTTTGTTGGGTTTGCTATCAAGCTGTTTTGCTCTTTTGTTTTTGGAATGTTGGTGTTTATGCTTTTTACCCTTTTAAAAAAGCCAACCCTCGTTTTTCTGATTGTTGTTTGTTTTTTGGGTATTTCCTTCTGGCTGTATTCTGCCATTGCGGTAACTTCTAATGTAAATATTTTGCATTTTATCAATGCTTTTTCCATCATGGATAGCTTTACCATCATTAGCCGTTATCAAAATATCAATCTTTTCGGCTATCCGGTATCCATGACTACTATTTTACCTTTTGTGTTGGTCATTCTCTTTCTGGTTTCAGCACTTGTTATTCTCATGCGATTTTATACCAGTGCTGTCTGCCGCAGCATCAGGATTCCCCGGTGGATTGCAAAAATTGTGGACAAAACACAGCGGACAGCAGATAAAATCAATCTGCACACTTCTATATTCCTGCACGAAACCCGCAAGGTGTTTTCCCATGGCAGGGCATTGTGGATTTTGCTGGTGCTTTCTTTGCTGATGGTTTCCCGTTATGACGCAGCTTTCCGGTTTAAAAACGCGGAAGGGGAAATATATCGTCAATATATAGAAGAAATCGGAGGCAGGATTACCGATGATACCCTGGTATTTATTGAAAACGAGTGGGAGCATGTTCTGAATATGCCCAGCGAGAATAGCTCCAATTATATGGAGGCTCTTTCCAATATTGAATTCCAGGTGAAAAAGGCCCGGCAGCTTGAGGAAGAAACGGGGATTCCTGCATATCTGGTAGATGAGTCTGGATATAGTAAATTAATGCTCGATTCGGGAACAGATGCAGAAGATACGCTATTTATCATTGCGGCGGCCATTTTGTGCTGTGCTGGGATATTCTCGATGGAAAATACTTTTGGCACAAAAAAGCTGCTGCGAATTTGCCGAAGAGGGCTTCGTCTTCCCTATGATAAGATGGGTCTCACGCTCCTTTTCTCCACGGTGGCAGCTGCCATTGTGGAAATCACCCGGTTTGCCATTGTAACCAAAGACTATCTGCTTCTATATGCAAACGAAGCCCCTGTGCAAAGTCTAATGGATATGGCGGACTTCCCTATAAGGATTACATTACAGCAGTATTTGATTTTGTTGTTTGTGATACGGCTGTTGGGGGCATGGCTTGTGGGAATGCTGATAGCAGTGGTTTCTTCCTTCTGCCGGAGTGATGCTGTGTCAATTGCCGCCTCCTTCGGCGTAATTGCGGTACCGGTTATTGCAGTAGCCGCAGGTGTACAGCCGTTACAGTATATTTCTGTTTTGCCATTTTGCGGAGGAAACCTACTGCTGCAGGATAATCTTTTCGGCCAGATATGGTATGGGATTTTCCTGGTTGGATGCCTGATTTTGGGAAGATATCTGATTAAAAAACAATGGTGTATTCAAATGGCTAAAAGGTTGGAAAGAAAAAAGCCTATACCGGCTTAAAAAAGAGACAGAACTCCTGATACCTGCGAGATGGTGGGTATCAGGAGTTTTTTGCTTTTTGATATGATGTTTCCTTGACAAAGCAAAAGACGGAAGAGGGATATTGGCAGTGTTGACTTTTTCTCCGGTATGAGGTACAGTAAACAGGAAAGGTTTGTTTGGAGGAGCTGCCATGTATCAAATCCATTATTGTGAATTTTCTCGTCAAAATTGCGATAGAGACAGGATTTATCGGCCAAACGGAAGCGGTGATTGGCTTTTTTTGCTTTTTTTAACTCCCATGAATGTGATATTTGAAAAGAAAAGGGAAATTGCCAGAGCGGGTGGATGTCTGCTTTATTCTCCGAACGCTTATCAGAATTATCACAGTGTGGAAGCCTTTCGAAACAGTTATGTACATTTTTCTGTTGATGGAGATACAGATTGTCCTGAATCCTATGAAATCCCCATCAATCAGGTGTTTTATCCAGCTTCTCCTGAAAAATTGAATTTACTTCTAAAGGACTTACAGGAAGAATATTTAAATCGCAGTGATGCCCATTCGCGGGAAATGGAAGATTTGCTTTTACGCCGGCTTTTCATTATGGCGGGACGTTTTTTGGAAAATGGAAAACAGAGTACAGGCTCCTTACGAGAACAGTTCCAGCAGGCAAGGCTAACTTTTTTGTCCCGTTGTGAGGAAGATTGGGATATTGAGCGGATGTGCAGCCTGGTAAATATGGGGAAAAGCCAGTTTTACAGCTATTATCGAAATTTTTTTGGGGTTTCTCCTCGTGAAGACCTTTTAAAAGCAAGAATTGACAGAGCCAAAAATCTTTTGACCAGTGAAACTATGCAGGTACAGCAGGCAGCAGCTTTGTGTGGGTTTAAAAACATTTGCCATTTTACTCGGTATTTCCGCGAAGTGTGTGGATGTACCCCCGGAGAATATCATCATTTTGTCAAGGACACAAATATAAAAAAATAAGTTGCGCTGGAGATTTGTAAAATATCATATATTTTTTGTGAACAAACCTTGAAAAATGTTGTTTTTACAAGAGGTTTTGGTATAATAATTACAGATGAGGTTGTTTAGCTCTTGAAAGGCGGTGGGAAAAATGAAACGAATGATATTATTGCTGCTGCCATTATTCATTTGTATGTCTGGCTGTGTTTCCAAAGAAGAAGCCAGAGCGACTGCCGCACAGGAATTTGACCTTTGTGAGACAAATATGGAAGCAGCAATGGAGCCTTATTTATATGTGCTGCGCGAGGATACCCAGCCGGAAGATAACTATGAATCATCAGATTATTATATCCGGTATTATACGGTGGAATTGGATGCGGCGACACAGATTTCCATTATGCTGGAAACCTATCTGCCAGAAATATCCGGGCAGTCCCATCTGGTTTCCATAACCATGAGCCATACATATGCTTTGGGCAACGGTGTCCCCGAAGAACATTTGGCACCATTTGCTGCAATGGTGCAGTCTACTGGCAATCAGGCGGTCACGAAAGATTTTTGTATGCAGTTTTTAACGGATTCATCGTTGGGAACAACAGGAGATACAGTCGAGTCATATAATGAAAAGGTTTATTATTCTGAAGATGGAAGAACTTTTTTATATTACTATGATGATACGGAGTATTCATGGAAGCTTTCTTATGAAGGAGAATTGATGCTTTCTGATGAATAGTTTTGGAAAAGAATATCCAATTGCTAAGCTGCATATTCTATAATTAATAATGGATATATTACACATGCAAAAGTCGCAAAAGCGGCAGGAGGTCTTAATTATGTCATTTCATGAAACAACAGTAGAAAAACTGGATGTAAATCCATTCACTCTTATCAACAAAGGCTGGATGCTGATTACTGCCGGTAACGAGCAAAAACATAATACCATGACAGCCAGTTGGGGTGGAGTGGGAGAACTGTGGGGAAACTATGTCACTACCATTCATATCCGTCCCCAGCGATATACGTTGGAATTTGTGGAAAAGAATGATTTTTATTCTTTGTGCTTTTTTGATGAAGAATACCGGCAGGCGCTAACGGTGTGCGGAAAGGTGTCCGGCAGAGACTGTGACAAGGATGCCCAGGCGGGTTTGACCCCTGCTTTTGACCAGGCGGCTCCTTATTATCAGGAGGCAAAGCTTGTGTTTATCTGCCGGAAGCTTTATAAACAGGACATGAAGGAAGAATGTTTTTTGGACCGCCGGATTTTGGATAAGCACTATCCTGCCGGGGATTTCCACCGCACTTTTGTGGGAGAAATTGTGAAAGTATTGGAAAAGGACTAATTTTTTTCGGGAAAATTAGAAGCGTGGTTCAAAATATTCTTGACAAACCAAAAATGGAAGCGTATGATTATACGCATAGATGCAAAATGTGTGGATGGGGAAGGAATGTTGGATTCCCGTTTCAGAGAGCCGTCGGTTGGTGTGAGACGGTACGGAGCTGACAGGAAATCACCCCGGAGCAGGCAGCTGAACACAGTAAGCTGTCCCGGTTAGCCCTCCGTTATTGGGGCAGGCATTGATGGATGCCCATAAGTGGCCATATCTATGGCAAGCAGAGTGGTACCGCGGAGGAATTGAACTTTTCGCCTTCGTCTCTGGTCAAAAGCGACTGGAGACGGAGGCTTTTTTATTTCTCTGCAGGCGTGTCTGTTGGTGTTTTTGGAAACATGCATCACTGGCTTTGAACAAAATGAAATTACATAAAAGGAGTTTTGACTATGCAGCTCAACGGTTCAGATATCATCATGGAGTGTTTGCTGGAGCAGGGTGTGGATACGGTTTTTGGGTATCCCGGCGGCGCTGTGCTGAATATTTATGATGCACTATACAAATACAGCGACAAAATCCGACATATCGAAACAGCCCATGAACAGGGTGCCGCCCATGCAGCCGATGGATATGCCCGGGCAACGGGACGGGTTGGGGTGTGTATTGCGACTTCCGGCCCCGGCGCTACCAATTTGGTTACCGGTATTGCCACGGCCTATATGGACTCCGTACCGGTGGTGGCCATTACCGGCAACGTGAATCGCAGCTTGCTGGGACTGGACAGCTTTCAGGAAGTGGATATTACCGGCGTGACCATGCCCATTACCAAACATAATTACATTGTGAAGGACATCAATCAATTGGCCGACACCATCCGGGAAGCCTTCCGGCTGGCAAATGAAGGCCGCAAAGGCCCTGTGCTGGTGGATATTCCCAAGGACATCAGTGCTCAGCTTTGCGAGTATACGCCTAAAACGCCCGAAGCGCCCAAGGTTTTCCCACTGCCCCAGGAATTCCGGTTTGAAAAGGCAATGGAGCTGCTGGAAAAGGCAGAGCGCCCCTTCCTGTATACCGGCGGCGGCGTGATTTCTTCCGGTGCCAGCGAAGAAGTGGCACAGCTGGCGGAAAAGCTGGATGCACCGGTGGCTTCTTCTTTGATGTGCCAGGGAGGCTTTGACCAGACGAGCGAACGGTATATGGGAATGTTGGGAATGCACGGCACCAAAACCGCGGCGCTGGCATTGAAAAACTGTGATTTGTTTGTTGCAGTGGGAACCCGTTTTTCCGACCGCGTTACCTGTAATGCAGATTTGTTTGCCCAGCACTGCCCGGTCATCCAGATTGATATTGACCCGGCAGAGTTTAACAAAAACATCGAAGTGGATGTAAAGCTCAAAGGCGATGCCAAGGCAATCTTGCAGGAAATTTTGCGCCGCCTTTCCCAAAAGGAGCACAAAAACTGGATGGCGGACATCGCCAAATGGCAGAAGGAATATCCGCTGGTACAGCTTCCCGGACAGGAAGGCACTGTCACCCCCCAGCAGGTGCTGGAAACCCTGGACCATTTGACAGAAGGCAAAGCGATTCTGTCCACCGAAGTGGGGCAGCACCAGATGTGGGCCGCACAGTTCTACCGTTTCCGCAGTCCCCGGCAGTTTGTTTCTTCCGGCGGATTGGGTACCATGGGCTTTGGCTTGGGTGCAGCTTTGGGAGCACAGGTTGGCCAGCCGGAAGCACAGGTGGTGAATGTTGCAGGGGATGGCAGCTTCCACATGAACTGCAACGAACTTTCCACTCTGTCCAAATATGGAATTCCGGTGATTGAGCTGATTTTTAACAACCAGGTTTTGGGCATGGTGCGTCAGTGGCAAAAGCTGTTTTATGGCGGCCGGTTCTCTCAGACCACGCTGGAAAAGAACACCAACTATGAACTGTTGGCAGAAGCTTTTGGTGTAAAGGCGCTGACTATCAGTAAGCCGGAAGAAGTGGAACCGGTGCTGAAAGAGGCGAAAGAGGCCAAGATCCCGGTCTTCCTGCTCGA
>DYBQ01000008.1:0-29957 GCA_019418545.1 Clostridiales bacterium
CTTTTATAGAAATTAAACATTTTCTATCCGTGGTATACTGTCTTCGTTGGAATAAGTATTTTATCTCCTGCCTGGTGCGTGGACTGTTGCATCAATAACCCTACACTTTTATTTTCGGGAGCTTGTTCTCCGGCGGCAGACTGCAGACCTCCCGGTTCGGTTTCGTGCCGAATTGGACGAAGGGAGTAGAACCCCGTTGGGTGGGCACCCACCTGTTTACTCTTGTAGGCAGGTTATTCTTTGCACTTACGGCCAGGCGGGTCTTCTTTACCAATAAAATCCCTAAACCTTTTGGGTTTAGGGATTTTTTTTGCCCGTCTGGATATCCTACTTCTGTTATCCATTCCATTTGGAAAGAAGGCAGCATATGAATTCAAAATCCCCTCTTCGTCAAAACCTTTTGTTTGTCTTCAGCGGACTTACCGCCGGAATCCTCAATGGGCTTCTTGGTGCTGGCGGTGGAACCGTTGCTGTACCGGTTTTTCGCAAAAGCGGTATGAAGGAAGCCAATTGTCACGCTACCTCAGTGGCTGTCATCCTTCCCCTGTGCCTGCTCAGCGCAGGTATCTACCTGTTCCGGGGAGATGTCACCATCCAGGATGCTCTTCCCTATCTTCCCTGGATGCTCGGCGGTTCTGCGATTGGTGCCTGGCTGCTTCCTCGATGCAGTTCTGTGTGGCTGCGCCGGGTTTTTGGGATTCTCATGCTGTGGGCTGCCTGGAGGATGCTGTTTTGAGCGGCTGGCTCATCACGGCTGCGGCTGGCCTGGTTTCCGGCGCACTGGGCGCCATGGGACTTGGCGGCGGCGGGATTTTGATTTTGTGCTTAACCCTTTTTGCCCAAATGGAACAGGTCACCGCTCAGGGAGTCAATTTGCTGCTGTTTATTCCCACCGCCCTATTGGCCCTTATCCCCTATACCCGGAAAAAGCTAATTTGCCGTCAAGCCCTTCTTCCTGCCATCCTTTCCGGTATTGTGGGAAGCCTTGTGGGGGTATGGATAAACGGGCTGCTTCCCCCCGAACTTTTGAAAAAGTTTTTTGGAGCCCTTCTTTTCCTGCTGGGGCTTCGAGAACTTTTGGCTCGAAAAAAATCCTGTAAAAACAAGTAGTTTTTCCTAAAACCTTCAAACTTCATTGGTTTTTTACATGATTTATCGATAGACTTTTTCTGTAACATCCAGTATAATATAGATATCGTATCCAAACTTCGTGATATTGGAGGCATTTCTATGCGTTATCAAATTATAACCGATTCTACCGGAGACCTGACCCCTGAACTAATCCAGTCCCTGGGGGTAACGGTCATCCCTATGGAATTTACTGTGGACGGAAAAAGCTATCGAAACTATCCAGATGGCCACGAAATGAGTGCCAAATCCTTTTATGATTTACTCCGCGCAGGAAAAACTTCTACCACTGCCCAAATCAATGCCAACGAGTTTACTCAATGGGCAGAGCCTATCCTGCAAGCTGGTGAGGATATTTTATACATTGCCTTTTCTTCCGGTCTAAGCGGCACCTGCCAAAGCGCTTTCTTGGCCAAACAGGAACTTTCTGAAAAATATCCTCAGCGGAAAATCTATGTCGTTGATTCTCTCTGCGCTTCGATGGGCGAAGGATTGCTGGTCTATTATGCAGCCAAACTGCAGCAGGCAGAAAAAAGCATTGATGAAGTTTATCAGTGGCTGCAGGAAAACAAGCTGCATTTGTGCCACTGGTTTACTGTAGATGATTTAAACCATCTCAAACGGGGAGGCCGCGTTTCTTCTGCCGCAGCATTGTTCGGCACCATGCTGGGGATTAAACCGGTGCTTCATGTAGATGATGCCGGCCATTTGATTCCTGTTTCCAAAATCCGCGGACGCCGTCAGTCTCTGGACGCATTGGTGGCCCACATGGAGGAAACTGTTGCCAATCCCGAAGACCAGGTTATTTTTATCAGTCACGGAGACTGTTTGCAGGATGCGCAGTATGTAGCGGAAAAGATTCGCTCCAAATGGAATGTTAAGGACATCATCCTCAACGAAATTGGCCCGGTAATCGGGACCCACTCCGGTCCGGGAACAGTAGCACTGTTCTTTTTAGGAAGCAAACGGTAAGAGTGTTTCAGGATAAAAAAGCAAAGCCCCAATCTCCAAGGATAGAGATTGGGGATTTGCTTTTTTATCTGCTATTCATTTTCTGCCTGTTGCCGGAGCCGCCTAATTGCTTCTGTGGATGCTGGTGCTGGCCGAATCCAGGCTCGTTTCTTGCTTTCATCCACAAGTTCTCCCTGTATCTGAAACTCTTCATTCAACACATTCCAAACGGTATCCCGAAACTGTGGCGTAGTACATCCAGCTGCCAATCTCCCGCAGTGAAACGCCAGCTGATTTTGCACTGCCATAATATCGCTGAAAATCAATTTATCGTCCATATTCTGCCCCTTTTTATCTGTTATTCAAAACTCAATGTCTCCAGCAATTGTTCCCGCAGCATCCGATGTTTTCCAGCCAAGCTCTCTAATTTCATACGCAGCTGGGGGTCTGTACAATTGGGTGCGCCTGCTAAACATTTTTCTTCCATCAATTGCTCCAAATAAAGCTGCTCTTCTAATAGAATTAGCTCTTTTTCAGTCAACTCCATATAAACTTGCTCCTTCTACAGTCTTATGCCGTACCGGTTATGTAGGCCCGGTACGGTCAGTCAGCCCAAAACTGACAGAAAGTGCCCTGTCCACCATAGACATAGCTTGAGAATCCAGCCGTCCCATTTTTTCCTTCAGCCGGTGTTTATCCAGTGTCCGCACCTGCTCCAGCAGGACGATAGAATCTCTGGAAAGTCCTGTATTTTTGGCTGAAAGCAGAATATGGGTAGGCAGGTTGGCCTTAGACCTCTGACTGGTAATGGCCGCTGCAATAACAGTTGGGCTAAATCGGTTGCCCACATCATTCTGTACAATGAGCACCGGCCGTACACCGCCCTGTTCCGAGCCAACCACCGGACTCAGGTCGGCATAATAAATATCACCCCGATGAATCATCCATTTTCACACTCCGAATCCTTTTGTAGTGGGAAGCTGTCTGTATTGTTGCCGGTTTCATCGGATTTTAAACCAGTTCTTCGGAAAAATCCTATGAAAATTCATCGCGGAGATGCTTCCCACTCCATAATATTAGGAATCAGTCAAAGGGGTTCATCACTTGTTGCTGTGTCCTCATGGGTAAAAGCTGCTGTCAGCTGCCATACTGGCACCTCTAAGGCGCTAATCTCACCCATTTCGTCTGTCTTTACCAATATTCCTTCCCCTTTGGAGAGTTCACCGCTCCATTGTTGATTTTCCCATTCCATCTCCGCCTGCGCTCCGCCATCCAAAGCTGCAAAAAGCCGGCCAAAAACACTTTCATCCATAACACTTTTCATATCGCTTTGTACAATCCCTTCAAATGATACCGTATATGTTCCATTACGGTATTGTACCTGCATCCCTTCTATTTCTTCAGGAGAAACAACTGTAAACGAACTGATTCCCTCTATTGTATGACAAAGTGTCCCCTGGACTTCCACCCCGGATACCATTGCACAGCAATTAGCCTCTATGGCCCATTGCGGCGGCTGAGGTTCGAATTGGCTTTCTGTACAACCGCCTAAGCATGCCGCCATCAATATTACTGACCACCATATTTTCAGGGCTTTTTTCCATTTCATTATCCTTCCCCTCCCAGCTGTAATATCGGAGTGTTCCTTTATTTATATGGCTATACAGTAGGATTCATACCGTCATTTTATATTGATATACCTTCGGGCAAAAGAGAAAAACCTGTCTTTTTAAGACAGGTTTTTCTCTTTTATTTCGATGAATTCAGCCATCCATAAGCTCCTATATCGCTGCGGTAGACAGAAGGGGTAATCCCAACCATTTCCCGAAAAAAAGCCACAAAATAACTTTGAGAGCGAAAGCCTGTATCAATGGCAATCTCAGCTATTTTTCGGTCTGTTTTTAATAGCAGCTCCATCGCATGGGAAAGCCGTACACTGTTGATATATTGTATTGGGGTTTTCATGGTATACTGCTTAAATGTCCGGCAGAAATGGCCTTCACTCATATCACAAATATCCGCTAACTCCTTCAGGGTAACGGGAGAGGCAAAGTGTTCCTGGATATAAACAATGGATTTTTTGATTTTCGATGCTGTAGATTCCCTTGCTCCCTTTGAGGGGGCCATCCGGTGAGATTTTGGCAATATCCGGGCAAACAATTCCAACAATTGAGCTTTTACCAAAAGCTCATAACAAACCGGATGCTCTTCTACTAGCCGAAAAATCTTTTTTAAACATTCATAAATCTCAATGCCATCTGGCTCAACCAAACTAATCCTGGTAGGTAAAACCAGCGTTCCTCCTACTATTGGAGCAACATATTGAAGCCGTATGCAATCCCCCTGTGAGCCGCACAGAATTTCTGGAGAAAATACCATCCCCCTGAATTCACATGTTTCTCCTTTGGGAACCGCCGCATGAAGCTCTCCCGGTGCAAAAACGAACAAATCTCCCGCCTCTCCATCAAACACCTGTTGGCCAGCTTTGATTTGCAGTTTTCCCCGTTCCACACATAGGATTTCTATCTCTTCATGCCAATGGCAATCAATTTCCTGATGGTGACATTGATAGCAATTAACCGGCAAAAAACCTCCAGCTTGCTCCACTTTTAACTCTGTCTTCATGACTTTTCGCTCGATTCATATAACACCAGGGCTTTATCGATTTTCATAAGCTCCTCCTCACTGATAGCATAGGTGTTGCCATCAGCCGAAAGCTGAATGGTTATGGTCTTTGGTGAGTCCCATCCTGCATCTTGCAGTTTTAATTCCAAAAAATCGAGTAAATATTTACAATAAGCATCATCGATTTCTTTCTGAGACTTTCCTTCAAAATCTCCTTCATTGACCATTTTGGTAAAATCCAAAACCCGATTCTCAATTTCAGCAGCATTATCAGGAAAAAGGCTGACTGGAGAAATTTCCATGGTAACCTGATATCCACCATCTTCCGTTTGTTCCGCTGAAATTGCCTCAAACTTACTGCGGCCATATAACTGCCTGTAAAACGCCATGGTACGGTATAAAGTAGCATCACTTTGAGCAAAACCAAATACTTCTGCAAAATACATAGATTCCGAGCGTAAATGCTCCTGATAGGTTTTTTCTGCCTCTTGCTGTGAAATCCCTACAAAATCCTCATAATCATCATGCTCTCCCAAATATACCGATTGAACGGCAGATTGTACATAAGCAGCTGCATCAAACGTATTCTGGGAGCAGGCTGTTAACAAAAGGCACAAACTGATAAGCAGGCATACCAAAGGGGTTCTTAAATGTTTCACAATGTTCCTCCTTTATGTCATCACTGTTATCACAAAATTTGGAGTCTTTGAATCCCAACTGTCCGCCCGGATTTATCATCCACCTCGAACAGGCAGCAGTCCATCTCACATTCCCCGCCAGCTAATTCATGCCGTACCGGCATTCTGGTACGGAGCTTTTCAATAATAATTTCTGGCTTAACCCCTAATACCGAATGGATGGGGCCAGTCATACCCAAATCGGTAATATACCCGGTTCCATTAGGAAGAATACATTCATCTGCTGTAGGAACATGCGTATGGGTTCCAAAAACGGCTGTCACACGGCCGTCCAAAAAGAATCCCATCGCTTTCTTTTCCCCTGTTGCCTCTGCATGAAAATCCACCAGCACAATCTTCGGCAAATCCTGGCTTTTCAACAGTTCGTCCACAACTTCAAAAGGACAGCGCAGATTGTCCATATATGCGGTTCCCTGCAAATTGATAACTGCAATTTGCCGCCGTCCCATATCGTACACACACAAGCCTCTTCCTGGAGCAGCATTGACAGGATAGTTGGATGGCCGCAGCAATGTCTCGTCCCTATCATACAAATCATAGCTTTCCCTTCTGCGAAAGCTATGATTCCCGGTCGTGATAATATGGACTCCACTATCATACAAATGCCGCGCTGATGTGGGTAAAATGCCATTTCCATCGGCAGAATTTTCCCCATTGGCGATAACAACATCCACGTTATACTGCTTTTTTATTACCGGGAGCTTTTCCCGCAGGAAAGCACAGCCTACACTGCCCACAACATCTCCAATTGCCAATATATTCATTTATGAATTCTCCATTCTATCTGATATGTCCAGTCAATTACTCATACTTCTGCCAAAAGCACTAATAATATCATTATAAAGCAACAAGCCGGAAAAGGAAATCCCTTTCCGGCACAGTCATCAAAAAAACTCTTACAGAATCAAACACAAATCCCTGCAGCCTCTAAAAGCTTCTTTGCTCACACGCACAAAAATGGGGCGCCTTTCTATCAAAAGGTGCCCCATTTGAATTATAAAAGCTTTATCATCTTTTATCCAATAAACTCTGCTGCACGCATAATCAGTTCCACTGCCTGCTCCGATGTAAAAATCGAGCTGTCAATGGTCAAATCATAATTTTGCATGGCATCCCATTTTTTGTTGGTATAAAAATTATAGTAGTTGGCGCGCTGTTTGTCCTTTTTGGTCAGGAAATCTGAAACCTTTGCCGGGTCTATCCCATATTTTTCCACTGCACGGCGCAGCCGGCTGTCCCGATTGGCATGGATAAACACCTTTAAGCAATCTTTTCTTTCCCGCAGCACATAGTCGGCACATCTTCCCACAATGACACAGCCGCCTTCTTCTGCTGCTTTTCGAATAATATCAGCCTGAATGAGGAACAGCTTATCATTTATAGGCATGTCATTCATTCCTGCTACGCCGCCGCCAAATCCATATGTACCCATCACTAAGGAGTATAACAGGCTGCTGGTTGCACGTTCATCGGCCTGACGAAAAACTTCTTCACTCAGTCCGCTTTTTTTGGCGGCCAAAGCAATCAACTCTTTGTCATAATAAGGGACTCCCAATTTTTTTGCCAACATCTCGCCAATTTCTCTGCCACCGCTGCCATATTGACGAGCTATGGTAATGACTGTACGGCTACTCATATCATTCACCCTTTCTTTGTGAGGAACAGTTTGATACCGACTGGTTTATCGATATCATAATACCAATTACTATCCATATCATACCCCAGATTTTGTACAAAGTCAATATCAGTTTAGGTGAATTATGGGATTTTTGTATATAATACAACAACACTTTATGTAAAAGCGCCTTCTCCAGCCTTTTCAAAAAGCTGACGCATTTCTCCGCGTAATCCACGATGTTCTTCCTTGGAAAGCGTGGCATCATCCCGCAGGATTGCCTGGGCTTCCTGACTGGCAGCTTTTAAAAACTCTACATCCTGTACCATATCTGCAATGGTAAGCTGCGGCAGGCCATGCTGCCGGGAACCAAAAAAGTCGCCTGGACCTCGAAGCTTTAAATCTTCATCGGCAATCCGAAACCCATCTGTCGTGCTGCACATAATCCGCAGCCGGGCTAACGCCTCCTCATTCTGTGCATCTGAAATCAAAATACAGGTAGACTTTTCCTTTCCTCTGCCAACTCGTCCCCGGAGCTGATGAAGCTGGGAAAGCCCATATCTCTCTGCATTTTCAATCAAAATAATCACAGCATTCGGGACATCCACTCCTACTTCCACTACCGTTGTAGAAACCAGCAAATCCAGCTCCCCCGCCGAAAACGCCGCCATAACCATATCTTTTTCTTTTGGTTTCATTCTTCCATGAAGCATCCCGATACGGTATCCGGCAAACGCTTCTTTTTCCAGCATCTCACGATATTGAACAACGCTGGCCATATCGCTTTGCCCTTCTTCTACCAGCGGGCAAATGATGTATCCCTGCAACCCTAAATTCAAGTGCTTTTTTACATAGCCGAAAGCCCGCTCACGCTTATCGCTGGTAATGGCAAAGGTTTCAATCTTCTGTCTTCCCGGCGGCAGCTCATCCAAAACCGAAATGTCCAAATCACCAAAAATCATCAGTGCCAGGGTTCGGGGAATCGGGGTAGCGCTCATTACCAACAAATGGGGATTTTCCCCTTTTTGAGCCAGCGCAGCTCTTTGTGCAACACCAAAACGGTGCTGTTCGTCTGTAACAACGAGCCCTAATTTCTGAAATTCAACATCTTCTGTCAAAAGTGCATGGGTCCCAATTGCCAACTGAATTTCCCCACTGGCAAGCCCTTCTTGTATCCGCCGCTTTTCAGAGGCTTTTACCGCCCCGGTAAGCAAGGCAGTGCGAATACCGGCAGGCTCCAACAAGGACGCCAAACTTTTCTCATGCTGACGTGCCAGCACTTCTGTAGGGGCCATGAGCGCCGCCTGCATCCCGTTTTGTATGACACAATAGCACAATGCCGCAGCCACGGCAGTTTTTCCACTTCCAACATCTCCCTGGATTAACCGGCTCATGGGTGTACTTCCCATCATATCTTTGATGCCTTGGGCAACTGCCCGTTTTTGTGCCGAGGTGGGAGAAAATGGAAGCAACTTCCAAAACTCCTCAGATACGTCCTTTTTTAGCCGCAAATGATTTTCCACATGGGTACGGCTTTTGATGGAATAAAGTCCCAGCTGTAAAACCAGAAGCTCTTCAAACACCAGCCTGTCTCTGGCTAACCGCAGCATTTCCGGCCCAGATGGAAAGTGGATGTTCTGCAAGGCAAACCCAAGCTCACACAATTGATAACGCATTCGTATTTCAGTAGGAATCGGGTCCCGTACAATATCAGGAAGCAAATCAATGGCTGCCTTTACTGCATGACTGATTTGCCTGGTAGATAACCCCTCTGTCTGCGGATAAACAGGAACCATGGGCATGGCATCCTTTACCAGAACAAAGTCAGGCGCTGTCATTTCCCGACGCAGAAAAGTGCCCTGTACCTTCCCCCGAAACAGGTATTCCTCCCCCACCTTGAGCATGTTCTGGACATAGGGATTGTTAAAATAGGTCAGGGTCATCCTTTGAATCCCATCCGTAACCTCTGCCTTAAAAAGGGTCATTCCCTTGCGGATATACTGCCGTTTGGGAGCTGTTTGAACAAATGCCCGAATCACAGCGACCTCGTTCATGGGTGCTTCCCCAATTTGAAGTATATTGCTCCAATCCTCATAGGTACGGGGATATAACCGCAGCAAGTCCCCAACAGTAGGCGCTCCCAATTTTCGAAAAAGGGCGGCTTTTTTTTCACCGACCCCCTTCAAAAACTGAATATCCATTGTGAACAGGGAAGCCAACCGTCTCCCTCCTTTTTGATAGATAAAGGCAGGGACCCTTGCCGGAAACAAAATCCGGCAACAGTCCCTGCTTCTTTTGAAACAAACAATAATTATTCCACAGAAATAATAAAGTAATAAACCGGCTGTCCGCCATTCACCAGTGTAACCTCGATATCATCACTGATTTTGTTCCGAATCCGACGGCAGGCATCTTCGGCCTGTGCCTCTGTCACATCGCTTCCATAAATCAAGGTAATAAAAGAAGTGTTGCGGTTAACCATAGAACGGGTGAGCTTGCTGCAAGTATGAACGGGGTCTTTTTCAATATATTCCAGCTTTCCATTACGCAAGCCCATAATGTCCCCTTGACGAATTCGATGGCCTCCAAACTCAGAATCACGGGCAGCAAATGTTACCAAACCGGTAGCAACTGCACCAGCAGCATCCATCATCAGCTGGCGATTTTCCTCTGGAGCAGCATCCGGGTCAACTGCCAGCATGGCAGAAAGCCCCTGAGGAATGGTACGGGTGGGCAAAACCACCACTTCACGGTCGGTTACCAGCGGTATGGTCTGCTCAGCTGCCATGATGATATTTTTATTGTTGGGAAGTACAAACACGCGCTTGGCGGGCGTTGCCAAAACGGCAGCCAAAATATCCTCTGTACTGGGGTTCATGGTTTGTCCCCCGCTGACAACCTGGCTGCATCCCAAATCAGTAAACAGGGTGTGAAGCCCTTCTCCGGCTGCAACCGCCACAAATCCAAGCTCCTCCACAGGCTCTGCCGGCTCCAAGGCTGCCTTTGGTGCAGGAGCCTTTTCTACAGCTGCTTTAGCCGCTTCGTTTTCCTCCGCAGCTTTTCGATGCTGCTCCTTCATATTTTCCACCTTTACAGTCAGCAGCTGGCCAAACGTAAGCGCTTCCTGCAGTGCATTACCGGGATTCTCGGTGTGAACATGCACCTTGATAATTTCCTCATCATCCACCACCACAACACAGTCGCCAATGGTTTCCAGATAAGCCCGCAGCTCCTGCGGGTCACGGGTGACTTCAGAATCACGGCCCACGATAAATTCCGTACAATAGGTAAAATTAATTTCTTGGTCGAACTCAGCGGCGGCATTTCGGAAAAATTCTGCCGTTTCATCCGCCTTTTCTTCTTCTGTTTTTTCCATTTCAATCATAACGCCGTCGCGGAAAACACTCATCATGCCGTCAAAAATCAGGCACAATCCCTGTCCGCCAGCATCTACCACACCAGCCTTTTTCAAAACCGGCAGTAATTCAGGCGTCTCTTCC
Organism: Clostridiales bacterium; assembly: GCA_019418545.1. Lineage (GTDB taxonomy): Bacteria > Bacillota > Clostridia > Oscillospirales > Acutalibacteraceae > Heritagella_A. The sequence goes on from DYBQ01000008.1 coordinate 10,518, forward strand.
AATGCGGCAGCAGCGCCCATGCATACTGCTGACCACACATACACCGGGTCACTGTCAATGGCAGCGGCGGCGCGGGCTTTTTCATAGGCAACCCGGGCCACAGTTAAAATCGTTCCCTCTGTAGGAGTCATCACCGCTTTATATGCAGCATCTACACCCAGCCCCAAGGCATTTGCCAAATCTTCGCCGGAAGCAGTGGCCATATCCTCCAGCCCTTTGGAAAAACCACGGAACAACAAGGACAGAATCACGCCAGAATTTCCTCTGGCCCCTCGAAGCATTGCTGAAGCCGCACGATGCGCCACATGTCCGGCAACTGCGTCTTCATTTTTTTCCAGCTCGCGGATAGCCGCTGTCATTGTCATGGACATGTTGGTTCCGGTATCTCCATCGGGAACCGGGAAAATGTTCAATTCGTCCACCGATTTTTTGTGTTTGCAGATATTATTGGCGCCGGACAAAATGGCGTCACGCAAGGTGATTCCGTTAATCACAGCTCACACTTCCTTGTTTTGTAGATTTCTCCCGGCGGTGACACCAGTTCACCCACTCCGAAAGATAAAAAACGCTTCGCACAAGTCATAAAGTGCTGAATTTTTTTCTTATTATATCACAGTCTTTCGTGTAATTCAATGAAAATACACCTTGGAAAAAAACTTCCTTATCTGACACAGCAGTTTGCACAAAAGGATAAAATCCCATAGGGGATTCTGCCCGATTCTCCTGGAAAAACCAACGATTACATCAGGCATTTAACCCAACGGCATTTGATTTTGCGTCCTGTTGACATGTGGGAAATCAAATTCTTCCGTAAATAATCAGTCCACAGCTCCATCATACGCCTGTCATCTTCTGAGGGAATATTTTTTCCGAAGCGTGCCTGTCTGCCAATTTCAAGCGCTTTTTGGAAAAAGGCATCATCCATCCACGGGCAAATTTCAGACAGTAGATGCAGAGATTTTTCTGGCTCTGCCTCGTTCCATCCCGGCAGCCCAGCGCAGCCAAGCATTTCAAGGCTCCATTTCCAGTATGCCCGGATTCCTTCCCTTACATCCTGCTGTTTCCACTGCTTTTGCCAACGGAAAAGAATCCATTTTCTTCGGAATATCACGACTGCTGCCAAAAGCAGGATGATTCCCAGCCACGCCAGAATGGAATATAACCATCCTGTACCAAGGCCTTCCGAGCCGAAAGTGTCTGGCGCCGTTGTGGGAGACAGCGTATTATCCGGCGTTTCCGACGGGGCAGGTGTTTGTGTTGCTCTTGGGGTTTCAGTAGGCTTTGGCGTCTCTGTGGAAGAAGGACTTGAGGTTGGCGTTGGGACTGGCGTTGGCTGCAACGAACCACGGCTTGGCGATTCCCAAAAGCTTTCGCTGGTAAAGCCAGGAGTCATTTCTACCGGCACCCAGGACGCCGTTGTAGAATCATACACTTCGGTCCAAGCATGGGCATGGCTGTCTGCTACTTTTAAATAGCCATCCGCTGTGTATTCTCCTTTTTCAAAATCGTCTTCTGTTATCACATAGCCTTCTGCATATCGTGCCGGGATTCCCAAAGCACGCAGCAAAATGGTACCTGCTGTGGCAAAGTGTACACAATACCCCTGCTTGGATTCATTCAAAAACCAATCCAAAAAATTCCGGTGCCGGTTCCAGGATGCCGGGGTATAGGTATAAGAATAATCCAATAAAAATTCCTGCTTAATCTGCTCCGCTACATCAGCATATTGCTCACTCATCACTTGATTTTGTTTTCCTGGACTTGCCGAATAAGCCAAATTAATTCCTTTTTGGGACAGCCATTGCTCTGCCGTTGCACGGACATCATCCGGCAAATCTGTACAGCTGCTAAATACATATGACTCATATTCTTCGGTGAGCTTTGCAAGTTCCTGGTCATTTGCTTCCCAGCTGCAAATCGAGCTTGTCGTATCAACAGTATAGGCTTCCGCAGTATATTCATTTGGCCCCAGCAAATCACTGCTCTGTACATATAAGTCCTGATAGTGCCATGCATTCCCCATAGAAGAAATGGGGGTTATCAAATTGGTGGGCAGATACAGAGAACTCTTATCTGCAGACACAGGACGAACTGTTACGCTATATTTTTCAAACTGGCTTCCCTCTTTCAATAAGGAATAGAAGTATTGAGGATTTACAGTCTCTCCACGCAAGTTGGAAAAGGAGCCAGCGGAACGATTATATGCATCATTTGACCCGGTATCCCATCTGCTCCCTGTAAAAATATTGGCCGCATATCCTCTAAGATACACCGACTCCTTTTCAGGACACTGGACTTCCAGTGCTGTTTTGCCAGTAAAATGCAAATCGCCCAAAGCTGTTAAATCTCCCCGGCCTCCTCCGCCAAAGCTTTGGAGCCAATTGCTGATGCTTTGAACAAACTCATCCATTCCTTCCGGCCGGCGATAGTCTTCTTGTGAAAGAACACTGACTGAGCCAGCCGCAGACAGGCAAACACATCCCAGCATGAGCAAAGCCAGCTGCCGGCGGACACTCCCCTGAAAGAGAACCCCCTGTTTCTTCTTTTCGCCATGACGAGACGGCTGAAAACGATACCGTCCGATATAGGCATACTGCATCAGCCAGGAAGCCAAAAGCGCAAAAAACGAAAGCAAATCCGGCATCAAGGTAAAAAACAGCGGATATACAAGAAAAGGGGCCGTGCAGATTATCAGGCCAAGCATATTGGGACGGCGCACTACAAAATAACCTGTTACTAAAGTCAAACTGCAAAAAATCAACACCAGAAAACGAGTTTCCAGCCACACAGCCTGATTATAATACTGGGTCATCTCCACTTGATATTGGGTAAACATCCAAGGAGAATTTTGACTCATAACCAATAGAACACGATTGAGAACCAGTATAAATCCTTTGCGGATTCCCTCAAAATCCAAAAACGCCCACAAAATCAAAGGAACCCCGGGAATCAACAAAAGAAATGGCCAGTTGGAAAAAGAATAAAGTCCTACCGTAATGGCTACAAACAGAACAATCCATACTGGCAGCGCACTGGTATAAAGGGAAATCCCAAACGCTGACAAAAACGAATAGGCACACCCAAAAATCCCCAGTCCTAAAATCAATATCTGAATCAGATACTTAATTGCCGGATTTTCCCTGCTTTGTGAAATGTTGGCGGAAACCAATGCAAAAGCCGGTGTTTCCTCCTGTGATTTTTGCGGTGCTATTTTTTTCCATTTCACAGTACCAGCTCCTCCAAATCCAATTCTCCATTACCTGCAGAAACCACCGTTACGTTATCTTCAGACATAGTGAATCCATCGATGTTTCCAGCGACTAAAACCGTTATTTTCCGGCATCCAATCTCTCCCCGCAGCATTTCTGCGCCTGATTGAATCGCTTCTTCCTCGCCTGGGGTGGTAAAATACAAAAGATGTGCTCCTATGGGCAATCTTCCCTCTTCTGCCAAGCTGTTAATCCCCGGACGTCCCGGACTGGTTTTTAAGGAAAGCATCCTTCCCAATATGGCCGACAGCTCTCCTTCATCTTTCAGTTCTTCCCAGCGGCAAACCCCGTCTTCCCTCCATCCACACCAAAGAGGGCTTCCTTCTTCCAGCGATGCTGTGGAAATTGAAACAAAGTTTGTCATCATCCTGTCCAATTCTTCCGGTTTTGCACTCACAGCCGGCTCTGTCAAAAAATACAGAGCGTGGTCAATCGGCAAAGAAAAGTCGCGCACCATCAGCTGCCCCATACGTTGGGTCAGCTTTCTGTGAACGCGCCGCAAACTGTCCCCTTCCCGGAATTCGCGGATTTGAAATACTTCCGACGGGTCGTCACCAGGCTTCCAGGGAGAATACCGCTCTGAACCGCCAGGCATAGTCACCTCTGGCTCCAGGCAAAGAAAAGCCGGCTTGATATCGGGAAGTACATTGATAGAGAATCCCGGAATGCTGCCACCTGCCGGCAGACGAAACAGGCCGAGCATATCAATGACCCGTATTCCCACAACCGAAATTTTTACGGTCCCGCACCAAAGGCTGGAAAGGCTTTGCCGAATTTGTACGGCAGTGCGCGGTGAAACCGCAGTGTTGACAGAAAATTTCATTGGTGAAAAAGCAGGGCTCCCATCACACTCCCCCAAAACATTTTCACATTGCAGCCGTACCTCTATCTCGGGGCATGGTAAAAACCCCCGATTTTCCACTTTGATAATGAGAGGCACTGCTTCTTCTTTCCCAACTGTACTTTTACCTACCTGCAGCTGTACATGTACCAAAAAACAAGAAACTACTGCTACCAATAAGGAAATCACCGGAAGCATCAATACCATTATCAGGGTGAGGTGTGACAAGTATCCCTGATAAAATATAAAAAACAGGATGCATCCAATCAGCGCTGCCAGGTATACGATTCTGCTCCTTATCATTTTTTCACCTTATCCCGCCACACCAGGGGCCTTTACTTGTTTCAGCCCTTCGTTTAACACATCTCTGGCAGTCAACCCTGCTACCCGTCCTTTTGGACTCAGCAATACTCGGTGGGCACATACATCCAAAAATACAGACTGTATGTTTTCCGGCACAATATAATCCTTGCCGCTCAAATAAGCAGTAGCTTTCGCCATTCTTATCAGCGCAAGTGTTCCACGAGGGCTAATCCCCAAACGCAGATTCTCCGCAGTACGGGTCCACGCAGCCAGTGCTGCTGCATACTCACAAATAATATCAGAAGCATATATCTGGCTGACTTCCTGTTCCATTGCCAAAATCTCTTCCGGGCCGGCAACCCTTTGTACCGACTCCAGCGGATTTTCGGTTTGCCGGCTTTGCAGAATGGCCACTTCCTCCTGTATGCTGGGATATCCCATACTCAGGCAAACCATAAATCTATCCATCTGGGACTCTGGAAGCAGCTGCGTGCCCGCAGAACCCACAGGATTTTGTGTTGCAATTACCCAAAAAGGCTGTGGAACCGGGCGGGTTACCCCATCAACGGTAATCTTGCCTTCTTCCATCACTTCCAAAAGGGCAGACTGGGTTTTGCTGGAAGTACGGTTAATTTCGTCTGCCAAAAACAAATTGCACATAGCTGCTCCGGGAACATATTCACTTTTTCCGCTCTCCCGGTTATAAAGGGAATAGCCCGTAACATCTGTAGGCATTACATCAGGGGTAAACTGCATTCGTTTAAACGACAAATCCATCGCTCTGGCAAACGCCAAAGCCATTGTGGTTTTTCCCACTCCGGGGATGTCCTCCAGCAAAATATGGCCGCCGGCCAGCATGGCACACATGGCCGCCGCAATGGTTCTCTCCTTGCCTACCACTACCTTTTGTACTTCCTTCATAATTTCAATTGCTTTCTGCACCGACTCTTCCTCCTGTTTTTTAATTTTTCAGCACCACACAAATTCAATTATCAACTAAATACTTAAAAATTATTTTTACAAACAGCAAATCATAAATGATTATTTATCTAACCTTTACTCAACAAAACATAAGGCTGTTTTTTATTGTAACGTATTTTTTTGTATATTTCAATAATCGTAGAGAACTGTATAAATTTTGTAATCATTTTGCTGTTTCTGGATTTTCAGAGAAAATAAGGAGAAAAAGACTTGCAAAAACATGTACGGTGTTATATTATAAAGTTGTATGTACATATACTGTTGGAGGTGAATCGCCAATGATGGATAAGAAGGAAGCCAAATATACTATTTTGGCCAGCGCTATTCGGGAACAGATTCTTAATGGCTCTTTAAAAATGGGTGATAAGTTAACCTCTGAAAATGAGCTTTCGGAAGAATATGGCTTCAGCCGCCAAACAGTCCGGCAGGCGCTGGGGGTATTGGAACAGGAAGGTTTTTTGGTACGCCGCCGCGGCAGCGGAACCTATGTGACCAAACGGACTCCCACCGCACAAAAAAGCCGTACGATTGGTGTGATTACCACTTATATCACCGACTACATCTTTCCTGTCATTGTCCGGGGAATCGAAGAAGTCCTTTCTGCAAAGGGATACCGCTTGACTTTGGGTGTTACCAAAAACCGGGTAGAAACCGAACGCCAGATTTTGCAGTCCATGCTGGAAAACGGGGTTGATGGATTGATTGTGGAAGGAACCAAAACAGCGCTTCCAAATCCCAACATTGCTTTGTATAAAAAGTTGGAAAGCATGGGGATTCCCTGCGTGTTTTTTAATGGCTATTATCGGGAACTTCCCGGCTGCATTTATGTTGTCACCAACGACCGGCAAGCAGGATTCCAAGCTTCTCAAAAGCTGCTGCAGGCAGGCTGCCATCATTTGGGCGGAATTTTTAAGTCAGATGATATGCAGGGACACGAACGGTATGCCGGGTTTGCCGAGGGATTAATGGAAGCCGGCCAGGAAATCAATGATGATGCTGTCATTTGGTATTCTACCGTTGACAAGGAGTCCCTGTTTGACGGGGACAACGCTGAGAGAATCTTTCGGACACTCCGCCACTGTGATGGCGTAGTATGCTATAATGACCAGATTGCTTATCGGCTAATTGAGCTGTTGTGTCAGCATGGGCGAAAAATCCCTGAAGAAATCTCTGTAATTTCCTTTGATAACTCCAGTATTTCACAATATTCACCTATTAAAATCACTTCTTTTAATCATCCAAAAGAACAAATGGGACAGCAAGCTGCCGAAAAAATTATCAGAATGATAGAATCCAAAAGTAAAGAGGAGCCAATTGTCATGAATATGGAGCTTGTTCAAAAGGGCTCCGTAATTTCTGATTGTCCATAATGAATATCCATATTATCCTTCCTATCTTCTAATCACTGCTTAATATTTATCAATTTACTATATTTCAAGGAGGAATCTTTACACATGCTGGAAAAACTCAAAGAACAGGTATGGAAAGCCAATTTGCAGCTGCCCGCTCATGGACTGGTCGTCTTTACATGGGGAAATGTGTCAGGTCTTGACAGGGAATCAGGTTTATTTGTTATCAAACCATCCGGCGTAGAATATGATAAGCTTCGTCCAGAAGATATGGTGGTTATGGATTTGGAAGGCCATAAAGTGGAAGGGGAATTGAATCCTTCTTCTGACACCCCGACTCACCTGGAGCTATATCGGAAATTCCCCACCATTGGCGGCGTTGTCCACACCCACTCCCGCTGGGCGACTATCTGGGCACAGAGTGGCCGCAGTATTCCTGCCTATGGCACCACGCACGGCGATTATTTTTATGGCCCTATCCCCTGCACCCGTGCCATGACCCCGGAAGAAATCGGCGGGGAATATGAACTGGAAACCGGTAAGGTAATTGTGGAGACCTTTGAAGGCAAAAAGCCGGAAGATATTCCTGCTGTGCTGGTAAAATCCCATGGCCCCTTTACCTGGGGAAAAGACTGCTTTGAAGCCGTCCACAACTCTGTCGTTTTGGAAGAGTTAGCAATGATGGCATGGCATACGGAAAACACCATGGGTGTACAGATGAAGCCCATGCAGCAGGAGCTATTGGATAAACATTTCCTCCGCAAGCATGGTGCCAATGCTTATTACGGCCAGAAAAAGAAATAAACTTTTTGAAAAATAATAGGGCAGCAAGGTTTGTTGTGAGAAAATTTTTGGGTTTTTTCACAATTTTCCTTGCTGTTTTTCCATTTCTGGTATATCATAAGAGTAGATTGATTGTCGGTGGTTGTGCCAAAAAAGCGGTGGTATCGCCACGCCATTGCACAAACGCCGGAAAGGAAGGTATCAGAAAATGAACATGTTAAAACTGGAACCCGCATTTAAGGACTATCTGTGGGGCGGTACCCGCCTGAAAACCGAATATAACAAAAAAAGCGATTTGGATATCGTTGCTGAAAGCTGGGAGCTTTCTACCCATCCTGCCGGTCAAAGTGTCATTCGCGGCGGACAGTATGATGGATTCACTCTCACTGAGTATATTGAAAAGGCCGGCCGCCAGGTGCTGGGAAAAAATGGAGAAGCTTTTGAAAACTTCCCTGTACTTATTAAATTTATTGACGCGAAAAACCCCCTGTCGATTCAGGTGCATCCCAGCGACGAATATGCCCTGCGGGTGGAGCATGAATATGGAAAAACCGAAATGTGGTATATCCTCGACTGCGACGAAGGCGCTTCCTTGTACTTTGGCGTTAACCGCGAGATTTCCAAAGAGGAATTCCGCGCAAAAATTGAGGATAATACCCTGCTGGAAGTTCTGAACAAAGTCCCGGTTCACAAAGGCGACGTGTTCTTTATTGAAGCCGGAACCATTCACGCCATTGGCGCCGGTATTATTATCTGCGAAATCCAGCAGAACTCTAACACCACCTATCGTGTGTATGACTATGGCCGTCGGGACAAGAACGGAAACCTGCGTGAGCTGCATGTAGATAAGGCCATTGAAGTATCCAAAATGACCCCGTCCGATACTTCTGCCCATACATTTGCTCCCGAGCAGCTGGAAGCCGCTGTGAAAACCCGCCTGGCTACCTGTAAATACTTTACTACCGACAAATTTGTAATTGACGGCGCCCAGTCCTTTGCAATTGACGAGAGCAGTTTCCGCTCCTTCGTAATTGTAGACGGCGAAGGCACCATGGAAAGCGACGGAGAGACTATGCCGGTACAAAAGGGCGACAGCGTATTTGTCCCTGCCGGCAATGGTACTGTAACGGTTACCGGCAGCTGCACGGTAATTCTGACTACTGTTTGAGTACAACTGGGCACTGCTTTTTTTAGATTTTTTCATTGCAGAACCCCCCTGCCGAATAACTCCGGCAGGGGGGTTCTGTTTGTTATGATAGAGAATTATTCGCAAATTTTTCCGCCCTGGATTACCTTCACAATGTTCAAATCGGCATCCAGCAGCACAACATCGGCCAGTTTTCCGGCTGCGATGCTGCCTACCCGATAATCTTCCCGAATGCTCCGGGCGGGGGTCAGGGTAACGCTCTTCACGGCCTGCTCAAAGGGAACGCCCCAAGAAACCAAGTTTTTCATTTCCTGATAGAGGTTTGTGGTAGAACCGGCAATGGTGCCGTCTTTCAGGCACGCTTTGCTGTCCCGCACATATACGGGTTGTCCGCCCAGCTCATATTCTCCGTCTTCCAATCCGGCAGCGCTCATAGAATCGCTGACAGCCAAAATCCTGTCACCCAGCAGGCGGAAGGTGGTCCGCAATACGGCAGGATGAATATGGAAACCATCGCAGATAATTTCGGCAAATACCCGCTCGTCATCAAACACTGCACCAACTACGCCAGGAGAACGGTGGTTCATCCCGCTCATAGCGTTATACAGATGGGTGGCATGGGTAATCCCCATATCGAAACCATGTTTTGCCTGCTCATAGTTGGAATCTGTGTGAGCGATAGAAACCGTACACAACTGGCTGGCCTGACGGATAAAATCGTCTGCGCCTTCTACTTCGGGGGCAATTACAATCATACGGATAATTCCGCCGGAGCGGTCATACAAGCGGCGGAATTCTTCAAAATCAGGAGCACGAACATAGTCGGCTTTCTGTGCGCCCTTTTTGCTCATGGCAATATAGGGGCCTTCCAAATGGACGCCCAATACCCGCGCACCGGATTCAGGATTTTCCATACAAAAACGGGCTGCATCCAAAGAGCGGGCAATATTCTCCTCTGGAAGCGTCATCGTAGTGGGACAGAAAGAAGTTACGCCTTTTTTGAGAAGGAAACGCGCCATTGTGCGAATGGATTCCACAGTACCATTGCTGGCGTCTTCACCATCACATCCGTGGATATGCACATCAACAAATCCGGGAACAGCCGTTAAGCCGGAAGCATCCAGTACTTCTTCTCCATTCCCGTCAAACCCCACACCGGTTGCGGCAATGGTATCATTGTGAATCAGAATATCTTTGCGGGAAAGTTGAAATTTTTCGTCCAGGACCACGGCATTTTTAATCAGCATACAGTTTAACCTCCCTGTCGAGATAGTTTAAGATATGTTCAGTATAGCACTACTGCCAAAAAGAAACAAGAGTTTTCCCTTGCTCATTGGCTCTTTGATTTTTTGTCAATAAAAATTCAACGCTTCCGGCGTTTTTGACGTCTGCTTCGAAGCCGGCGAATTCGGATAAACAAATGGATTCGGTTGCTGAAAAGGTGGGTAACCGCATAAACAGCCACTATCAGAATAAACAGGAACAAAAGCTTCTGTAAAATATAGATGGTACCGGGAGCAAAAGTGTCCTGCCAGGTATCCAGATAGTCATAGCCATCAATCCAGGCAGAAAACACAGCCAAAATTGACAAAATGGCCAGGGACATATCCATGCGCCGGGATTCTTTTCTGTCTATTAAATCGCACTTGGTATCAAAGACTGTTTGCAGCTGCTCCTGATTGCGTTTCATATATTCCAGCTGTTCGTGGATTTGAAATGCTTGCCGGAGCATGTGAATTGATTTTTGAGAAGTGGGATAATTAACCTGTATATCCCAAAAATCAATGGTTTTGGAATAACTGTCATAAATGCTGTCTACCTTCTTCAAAAATTCTACCGGAGAAAATTCCCCATGCATACTAAAAGCTGCAATAATCTCGTTGTCGGCTATGTGGATAGCCGCTTCCTCAAAAAGAATCAGTTCAATATAAAACAGGGTAATGGCTTCTTCACAAAGCCGGTCCCGGATACAAGCGCAAAAATCCGGGCAAAATTGTAATAGTACATTGGTATATGCACACACAAAGGCCCTGTCATACTGCCCCATCCCCACCCGGCTTTGAATGGGGGCAAGGATTTCTTCATCAATAATCCCGCCAAGCTCTTCCCCATCGGGATAAATGGTTTCGGCAGCCAGCAGCGAAGCAATTTGGCTGTCTTTAAGGCAGCTGCGGTCTTTGGGAATGGTAACAAATATTTTCGCAGAACCACGCTTGACCAGGCCAAACCGGTTTTTTAAATAGTCAAACAGATTTCTCCACACATTTCCTTCCCGAAGCAAAAGCTGATTGCGAATCACATTGTCCATGAGATGGCTAATAAGAAACGGGGATGAAAGGGAATACATCGTAAGCACACCACACCGGCTGTTTTTATCAATTGCAATAATAATATCCACCCACGCAGGCTGCCCAATGGACAATCCCGATTCGTCATAGCAGTCCACTGTCATTTCCTGCGTAATCTTTATTTGAAACTTTCCCAAATAATACCGGCAGATTCTCTTTTTAAATCCCGATAATTCGTCCACCTCATCCAAATCAGATGGAACCCCAGCCTCAAAATGGGTTCGAAAATCCAAATCCCGCAAAAGGCTGTCAGAAACTAAATCATAAGGGGCATTTGCTCCAGCCAGCAAAGATTTTTCGGTATATTGGACTGGAATGGCCACAAAAACATCCGGTATAATCGCCCATTCTTTTTGACGGTTTGGCAGCATTTCACGAAGGACGTCATTAAATAGCCCTTCCCCTTCATAAGGAAAATCCAGCACATAAATCAGCCCGTCTTTATATACCTCTTCTACATACAGGGACAAATTTAGATATCTCTGGTATGCCAACAGGTCGGCATAGGGAAGGGTGACCATGATTCCTACACATTGGCTACCATATTCCCGCACAAAACTGCGGCAGTTCTTCCCTTCCCGGATGCTGTACCCCTGTACTGTCAATTTTTCTTGCTTTACATGATAGGATAGTTTTAATAAATCCAACACCTGTGTATCCGGCAAAATCAAGGAAATGTCACCGGAAAAATCAAACTGGCTGATTTTCTGCATCCGCCGGCGAATGATGAGAAAATACCCTTCATCAATAGGCTGTATCCAAAACCCGCGCTTTTGATAAATCGGCAGAGACTCTTCATTGGATACATCCCCTGCCAAAGAATAATCAGGATATGTCTCAATAATCCAATCTATCAGTTTAGAGGCCAACCCCTGCCTGCGGCAATCTGGACGCACTGCCATAGACAATAGGAACAATACCCTTTCGCTAATCTTGTTTACCTTATTGTGAAACCTTTCTCCATAGGGAAGCTGGACTTCCCCATTCACAACCTCGCCGCCAAAAATCCGGGCAAACACCTGTGCATTATTGGCTTTTGTCTTTTTATAATCCAGCGCAATAATAAATGCTGCCAGCTTTCCCGACGCATCCCGCTCTCCCCAGGAAGCCCCCTGTTCCAAACAATATCCAATATCTTGTGAGAATCTCGTTCTCATGGTTTCTTCCCGTTTTTGCGAATCGGGAATCAAATTGGTATAATAATGGTCATCTATAAAACACTGGACAAACAGTTCCATCACTTCTGGAAGGTCTGCACGGGAAAGAAGAAACAATCCCATCGTGATTTCATCTCCCCACTGAAAAGTTTTCTTTTCTCCATTATACACGAAGGATTTTCCTCCTTCAATACAAGCTCCTGGAATCTGAGCGAAAACAGGGATACCGTCTCCAAACTATAGAATTTCCTGGACATTTTTTGAAATAACTCACAAAAAACTGGAAGAAACCATAAATAGATTTACATTTTTTTGTTGTTTATGGTATACTGAAACCAGTATGATTATGAGCCGTCTCTAAAACCGGTTTTTTGGGTATATGACGGCTTGATTTTGTATCACAAAGGAGTAGTTCGTATGAAGTATTTAGGAATTGATGTGGGCGGCACCAACATTGCAGTGGGAATTGTGGATGAAAACGATAAAATTATCGCAAAGGTATCCAACAAAACTCCCGCTGGATGCAGCGAAGAGGTATTCTGCGACTGCGTAGCCAAAACTTCTTTCGAAGCCATGGAAAAAGCCGGCGTTACCCTGGAAGAGCTTCCCTGGATTGGCCTGGGCTGCCCCGGCACCATTAACCGTGCTACCGGCATTGTGGAATTCTCCAACAATCTGGGCTTTTCCAACTTCCCCGTAAAAAAAATGCTGGAAGAGCGCTTTCATGGCAAGGAGGTCATCATTGAAAACGATGCCAACGCTGCAGCTTATGGCGAATTCCAGGCTGGCGCTTTAAAGGGTGCCGTTAATGCAGTTGCCATTACTCTGGGTACCGGTGTCGGCAGCGGCATTATTATCGATGGAAAAATTTATTCCGGCAGCAACTTCGCAGGCGGCGAAATGGGCCATCATGTCATTGTTTTCAATGGCCGTCAGTGCAACTGCGGACGTAAGGGATGCTGGGAGCGTTATGCTTCTGCTACCGGCCTGATTATCACCACCAAAGAAGCAATGGAAAAGGCCGACAAAAATTCTCCTATTTGGAAGCTGGTGGAAGGCGATATCAACCGTGTCAGCGGCCGTACTGCTTTTGACGCTATGCGTGCCGGAGACCCTGTTGGTAAAGCGGTTGTTGATGAATATATTGCATATTTGGGATGCGGCATTGTAAACGCCATTAACACCTTCCAACCCGATATTTTGTGCATTGGCGGCGGCATCTGCAACGAAGGCGAAACTCTGCTGGCTCCTCTGCGCGCCTATGTAGATGCAGAACAGTACTCCATGAACTCCTCCAAAAAAACCGTGGTGTGCCGTGCAGAACTGGGTAATGATGCAGGTATTATTGGTGCTGCACTGCTTGGCAGATAAGCGCAGAGCCATATGGTAGTGCGTTAAAAACATATTGTGAAGCGGGCCCTCCGGCGGACGTCCCCGGCAGGCCCGCTTTTTTCAGGAGAGGAAGGTTATCTATCATGCGTATTGAAAAAAAGCACTTCGGCACATTACCGGATGGACAGGATGTAGAATTATATACCATTCAAAACCATTCCGGCATGACGCTGGAAGTTATCCCTTATGGATGCCGAATTGTCCGCCTGCTTACCCCTGACCGGAGCGGAAACCTGGGGGATGTCGTTTTAGGCCATGATACCCTGCCGGAGTATTTCCACGATTTTCATGGAGCCGTGATTGGCCGTTTTGCCAACCGGATTGGCAAAGCTGCCTTTGTGATTGATGGGACTGAGTACTCGCTGTTAAAAAATGATGGGGAAAATTGCCTTCACGGCGGAGAAATCGGATTTGCAAACGTTCTGTGGAAGGTAGAATCCATTTCTGAGGAAGGCGAGCCCTCTATTACTTTCTCATATACCAGCTGTGATGGGGAAAGTGGTTTTCCTGGCACCATGCATGTTCAGGTGACTTATATAGTAACAGGTGATAATGCATTGGTAATTGAATATCATGCGGAAACAGATAAAGAAACCCCTGTAAACCTGACCAACCACGCTTATTTTAACCTGAGTGGTGACGCGAGCCGGAATATGCTGGATACTGCCCTGCAAATTAACGCCGACAAAGTAACGGTTGTCAGCGATGATTTGATTCCTACCGGAGAATTTGCAGATGTAACCGGCACACCGCTGGATTTCCGAACTCCTAAAACCATTGGGCAGGATATTCGTGCACAGGACCATTTGATGCAGCTGTGCGGTGGATATGACCACAATTATGTGATTAGCGGAAGCGGTATGCGAAAGGCAGCGGAAGCCTGGGAACCCGCCAGCGGCCGGGTATTGGAATGTTTTACCGATTTACCGGGAATGCAGCTGTATACAGCCAACCACATGCCCTCTGATGAATGGAATAAAGGCGGCATCCCCATGCATGACCACAATGCATTCTGCCTGGAAACCCAGTTTTATCCCGATTCCGTTCACCACGAAAACTTCCCTTATGAAAATCTGAAACCCGGAAAGCCTCTTTGCACCAAAACTGTATACCGTTTTTCGGTACGATAATTTTATACTCTCTTTTGGCAAAAAAGATAGTATCATGAAGGAATGAAATAAGAAAATGAATCAGATTTCGCAGGAAAAAAAGGGGAATCCTTGGGCACTGCTTCCGATTGGAGTTTTTCTCATTGTTTTTATTGGCAGCGGCCTTCTTTTTCAGGACTTTTATGCCATGCCGGCAGTTGTCGGCTTCCTGATTGCCCTGATAGTTGCTTTTCTCCAAAATCCCAAACGCACCTTTAATGATAAGCTGCAAGACGTAACCCGTAATATGGGCGATGAAAACGTCATGGTTATGTGTCTGGTGTTCGTGTTGGCCGGCGGCTTTTCGGGCGCTGTGCAGGCAGCCGGAGGCGTGGAAAGTACCGTGAATTTCGGCCTTTCCATCCTTCCCCCTTCGGTGGCTGTTGTGGGTATATTTGTCATTGGCTGCTTTATTTCCACAGCCATGGGCACCTCTGTGGGCACGATTACGGCACTTGTCCCCATTGCAGTGGGGATTAGTGAAAAAACCGGAATTCCCGGCGCTCTTTGTATTGGCGCGGTGGTTTCTGGCGCCATGTTTGGCGATAACCTCTCGATGATTTCTGACACTACCATTGCTGCTACCCGGACACAGGGATGTGACATGAAGGACAAATTTCGTGAAAACTTGAAAATTGTCCTTCCGGCAGCCATTATTACACTCATCCTTTTTTTGGTATTGGCAAGTGGCGGTGAGTATCGTGTGGAAGGGGACCTTTCCTATGATTTTTGGAAAATCCTCCCCTATCTGGTCGTTTTAATCGGCGCTTTGGCTGGCATCAACGTATTCATTGTATTGGTTGCCGGTATTGTCCTTTCCCTGATTGTAGGGGTAGCCAGTGGTACCATTGCCTGGGAGCAAATGTTTACCGTAGTGTTCCAGGGTCCTGACGGAAATGGCGGTATTAAAAATATGTATGACATTACAGTCATTTCTATTGTGGTCGCTGGAGTTATCGGCCTGGTAAAGGCCAATGGTGGGATTGATTATATTCTTTCCTCTATTAAGCGGCATGTACACACTCCCAGAGGAGCTCAATTGGGGATTGCCGCACTAAGCTCTCTGGTGGATATTTCTACAGCCAATAATACCATTGCAATTGTGATGGCAGGCCCAATTGCCAAAGATATTTCTACAGAGTTTGGCATAACGCCTCGCAGAACAGCGGCACTTCTGGACATCTTTACATCTGTATGGCAGGGATTGATTCCCTATGGCGCACAGCTTTTATATGCCTGCGCCGGTGCTGCTGCTATGGGGCTAACTTTGAACCCCGTGGAGCTGCTTCCCTATCTTTTCTATCCTGTTTTGATGGGCATTGGCGCACTGCTGTTTATTCTTCTTTTTGATAGAAAAAAAACGCAAACTCCATAAAACATAAGTCCCCTTGCATCTTGACTATGGGCAGGATGCAAGGGGACTTGTTTTATTTTTTTATTTACCATATGGGAAAAAAGCTTCCATCTGCTGGACTGTTATATAATGGCTGCCTACCAATGCGGCGCCTTTTTCCACAGCATCCCGGATTTCCCCCATGGTTTTGCAGGAAAACACACATACCTTAACTGGCCACTTTTGCATAGCAAGCGCAGTATCTTCATCAAAGGTAGTTTTATCCATGGTAATCCAACTAATTTTCTTTTTTTGGCAATATGCTGCTGCTGATTCTGCTGTAATGCCTGACTTTTCCCGAACCTCTTTTTTGGGATAATAAAACATCAAAGAAAATTCTTTTTTGATTCTTCGAAAGGTATCCACATCAAATCGGGATTGCAGCCGTATCATGCATTTTTGATACCGGCTCGTATTCTTGGAAAAAAGCTCGTTAATTTTTATCGCATAAGCTTCCACCTTATCTTTAGCCGGTTTCCCTATATCCACAATCAACTTCCAATCTCGATACTGCTCCATATAGTGTAACAGCTGCTCAAAATCCATCACCGGATAATGGCCGTCATAATAGCGGCATTTCATAAACTCCTCATAGGGCATACCGGTTTTATCATACTTTCCTACAGGAATTCCCAGCTTTTCATAGGTTTTGTCAGACCAGCTGTTCACACAAACAAGTCTTCCATCGGCTGTAAAGCGGACATCCGTTTCCAAATAGCGGAAACCATTTTTTATGGTTTCTGCCACTGTAACAGGAGAATTCATCCCGGAATATCGAAGCTGATATCCTCCTAATGCCGTAGCCGCTAACTTTTTCTGCCATATATTTTTTTCAGAGAGTGTAGTCTGTTTGCTTTTTTTCTGCGCCAAGGGCTTTCCATAAAACCGGACAAAATGTTTTAAGGGTTTATAGACACTGGTTTGGAAATGACGTTTTTTTCGTCCTGCCCCCTCTTTTATGCTTTTTTGCAGGCAATCCGCAATTTCTTTTCCGTTAAAGTGCTCGACTGTTAAAAAACGCTCAGGAAAACCAATCCTCTTTCCCCAAAAAGTCAGTTTGTCGTTCCACACCAGCCCTATACTGGGAATCCCCAAGGAATAGGCAATGATATTAGCATGCATCCGGGCAGCAACCACTCCTTTAAATGAAGCTATTGTTTCCACCAGTTCCCGGCTCTCTGTTGGACGAGGGAATAGATATTTTTCCCTTTCGCCCATTTTGCCAAGATATTCAAGTACTTCTAACGCAAACGTATAATCGTCTTTGGCGCCGTTTACAAACAGCTTCCATTCATACCCTCTGGCTTCCAATTCTTCTGTAAGCGATTTCCACATTTCAAGCTGCTGCTCTTTTCCCACCTGTGGAATATCGTTATCCTCAAAAATTTTGTGCCGGATAATTCCCAAGCCAATGGTATTGGAATGGCTGTTCCGACGTATCCCATATACTTTTTTGGTACAAATTGCCGGGTCCCAAACCAAACAACAGGGCGTATTCACCCCCTGCAAATAACCGGTTTGCAGGGTTTCCAAATCATCCCGCACAGAAATTCCCTTTACACAGGGATAGCGCAAAGCTTTTTTAAGCATTTGACAGCGCTCATCTGTTTCGTCATAGCCTTCTACGCCTACCCCGCAGAAATACACCGGGATTTCGTGTTCTTGTGCACATTCCAAAATTTTTGTTATATGGTAATAAAACTTTTCCTGTTTATACTTGATAATCCCTCCGCCATCAAAAACAATAATATCGGCTCTGGAAACCATCTCATAATCTTCGATAAAAATATTATAGTGATAAATCGAATAATGGGAACGAGAAAAAAAGGGAAGTGTGTGCTGCAGCAGATAACAGGTATTGTCGGCAATAACGCCATCTCCAAAATTACGATTGACAATCTCTACTAGCAGGATATTGACTTTGGATGTAACGGCAACTTTTTTCATATCTGTATACGCAGCCTCCCTTGATGGGCATATCCCCACACGCAGCCTCAAATTCAACCAAGAATTGTTATTATTATAACCGCCAAAAATAAAATTTTCAATCAAAAAACGGGGAGCATTGGTGCATTTTTTTGTTAGATTCCGTCACCTTTTCCCATTACTGTCGAGTATATAAACAGGGGGTGAATGAGTGAAAGAAATGGAGGATGCAAAAATTGTAGCACTGCTGTTGGAAAAAAAGGAAGAGGGGCTGACAGAAGCAGGAAAAAAATATGGCCGTTATCTTGATGGAATTGCCAGCCGGTTTCTTGGGAGCCGGGAGGACAGGCGAGAAGCCGTGAATGATGCACTGCTGGGAGCTTGGAATTCTATTCCTCCCCACTGTCCTGAGGATTTGGGCGGGTATCTTGCAAAACTGATTCGCCGAATCTGCATAGACCGTCTGCGCAAAAACAATCGCCAAAAGCGTGGCAGCGGACAAGCAACCCTGTCTCTGCATGAACTTTCGGAGTGTTTGCCGGACGGCTATTCCCTGGAGGGGCAAGTGGAAGAGAGGGAAGCTTTTCAAAATCTGAGCCAGATGATTAACAACTATCTTTTCACCTTGCCAAAAGTTTCCCGCCAGATATTTATCAGCCGATATTTTTATACAGATTCCATTGAAGAAATTGCTTCCAATTTTTCCATGAGTCGTGACAGCGTTAAGAGTCTGCTTTATCGTATACGGAAAGGATTAAAGGCTTTTCTTGAAAAGGAGGGATTTCATTCATGAAACCGGAAGACATTTTTCAAGCCATCAGTGAGATTGACGAAACACTGCTGCTGGAGACGGAAACCCAAAGGAAGCTGGGAAAAAAACGAAAGCGTCAAAAAACGCTGCTGTATTCTCTGACGGTTATTATGATAGCCGCCATTGGGACGGGCATATTTTTCTATCAGGATAGCCGCTCTATCGCTGTTTTGCCGTCAAAAGCGGTCGTGTCCAGCGAGCCATCTTCTTCCACTCCCCACTCAAATTCCAAAGGTGTATTCCTTTCGCCTTCTCTTCCGCAAGATGGAGCTGTCATAGGAAGCTTTAAGTGCCCATCCTTCTGGTTTGAAGGCCGGGAGTATCAGAGTATGGTTTCTGTTCCCTTCTCTCAAGCGCTGCAGGGATTCTATGTGGGAGAGGTAGAGATACTTCTTTCCGACATTGGAAGCCCGGAAGATTCCGCTTCTATTTTGGAAAAAAAAGACAGCAGCACCATCGGGAATATTGAAGGGGAATTTTTTGAAGTCCCCGGCTATAAGCCGGAATTTCTTTTGTGTATGCTGGAAAAACAGGAAGATGGAAACGACGGGCTTTTGCTGTTTTTCAGCGGCTCGGGACGTACCTTTTATAC